>NZ_JBVHYH010000005.1:91559-164764 GCF_055569135.1 Kitasatospora sp. NPDC029367 | reverse complement strand
CGGTCTTGCGCAGGTCGTGCGGCAGGCCGGTGGCGCGCAGGATCGGGCCGGTGGCGCCCAGGGCCAGGCAGCCGGCCAGGTCCAGGAAGCCGACGCCGACCAGCCGGGCCTTGAAGGCCGGGTTGCGGGTCGCCAGCTTGTCGTACTCCGGCAGCCGTGCGCGCAGCAGCTTCACGGCCTCGTGGATCTGGTCCACCGCGCCCGGGGGCAGGTCCTGGGCCAGGCCGCCCGGCCGGACGTAGCCGTGGTTCATGCGCAGGCCCGTCACCAGCTCGAAGACGTCCAGGACGACCTCGCGGTCCCGGAAGCCGTAGACCATCAGCGTGGTGGAGCCGATCTCCATCCCGCCGGCGGCCAGCGCCACCAGGTGCGAGGAGACCCGGTTGAGCTCCATCATCATCACCCGGATGACGCCGGCCCGGTCCGGGACGTCGTCGGTGATGCCGAGCAGCTTCTCGACCGCCAGGCAGTAGGCGGTCTCGTTGAACAGCGGGGTCAGGTAGTCCATCCGGGTCACGAAGGTGGTGCCCTGGACCCAGTTGCGGAACTCCATGTTCTTCTCGATGCCGGTGTGGAGGTAGCCGATGCCGCAGCGGGCCTCCCGCACCGTCTCGCCGTCGATCTCCAGGATCAGCCGCAGCACGCCGTGGGTGGACGGGTGCTGGGGGCCCATGTTGACGATGATCCGCTCGTCGTCCGCCCGTTTGCGCGCCTGCACGGCATCGGCGACCTCGTCCCAGTCACCGCCGGTGACGGTGTAGACCCGGCCCTCGGTCGTGTCCCGTGTTTCTGCCGGCTCGTGCTCGGTGCCGCTCATCAGTCGTCCGACCTCCGCCCGGGCCGCCGGTCGCGCCCGTCCTTCGATCGTGCCTCCGCGGCCCCGGCGGGGGCCACCGCTGGGTCGCCGCGGGGCCACCGCTGGGTCGCCCGGCGCCGGCCGGCCCGGGTTCAGGCGGCTCGGCGTGTGTCGGCCACGCGCTTGGACAGGCGCACGCGCACCAGGGCGGCCGCCAGCCGCGCCGAGTCCGCCGCCGGTACGAGTTTCGCGAGGCCGTCCGGGGTGTGCGGCAGGCCGAGTTCGGCGGCGGTCGCGCACGCGCGCTCGTCGAAGAACGGGCGCAGGTCCGGCCAGACGGCCTGGGCCTCGCGGCAGAAGATGTCGGCGCCCACCGGTCCGATCCTCGGCACCTCCTGGAGCAGCTCGCGCAGCCTCCCCAGGTCGCCGTCGGCCCGCGCGTGCAGCTTCCGCAGGTCGCCCGCGTAGCGGTCGAGCAGCAGGGCGGCGCCGTCCCCGAGGGCGGTGGCGGTGCTCTCGTCGTACCGGACGTAGTGCGCCCGGCCGAGCGCGTCCACCCGGTCCTGCCAGCTGGAGTCCGCCATCGCGCGCGGCGTCCGGAGCCCCGCGGCGAACAGCTCGCGGGCCGCGGCGGTGGCGATCTCCGCCTTGATCCGGATCGAGCAGAGGACGGTGAGGACCAGCAGCTGGTACAGCGGGGCGGGCTTGTCGCGAAGGGTGATGCCGGCTTCGTCGGCGTACGTCCGCCCGTGGTCGCGCAGCAGCGCGGCGGTCACGTCGGCGGTGTCCATCGGACGGTCCTTTCCATGAGTCAGGCAGGGCGCAGTTCGAGTACGCAGCACTTCGGCCCGCCGCCGCCCTTGAGGAGTTCGGGCATCCGGACCGGTACGGGCACGTACCCCTCGGCGTGGAGGCGGCCCGCCAGCCCGTGCGCGCCCGCGGGCAGGACGACGTGGCGGCCGTCGCTGACCGCGTTGAGCCCGAACGTCGCCGCGTCCTGCGCCGAGGCGAGGATCGCGTGCGGGTAGAGCGTGTGCAGCAGGCGTCTGCTGGCGGGGGCGAACGCGGGCGGGTAGTACATGATCCGGTCGTCGTCCAGGACGGTGAGCGCGGTGTCGAGGTGGTAGAACCGCGGGTCGACCAGGGTCAGTGTGACCACGGGCCGGTCCAGCAGCCGACGGGCCTCGCGGTGCGCCGCCCGACTCGTGCGGAAGCCCGTCGCGGCCAGGATCCGCGGCCCGGCGAGCAGGAAGTCGCCCTCGCCCTCGTTGATCGGCCCCGCCGTGTGCACCGGCCGGTAGCCAGCGGCCACGAACCAGCGCCGGTGCGCGTCCGCTTCCGCCGCGCGCTGGTGGTGCCGGAAGCGGGCGACCAGGACGCGGCCGTCGACGACCGTGGCGCCGTTCGCGGTGAAGACCATGTCCGGCAGCCCCGGCAGCGGAGCGAGGAGTTCGACGCGGTGCCCGAGGGTGAGCAGGACGGTGCGCAGCCGGTTCCACTGCCGCAACGCGGTACCCGGGTCGACCGGCCGGGCCGGGTCCATCCACGGGTTGATGGCGTACTCCACGGCGAAGTGCACCGGAGGGCAGAGCAGGTAGCGGCGGCGCCGGGCCGTCCGAGGGGAACCGGACTTGTCCATGCGCCGCGCGTGCCCGGACCGGCGGGCGGGAAACCTGGTGGCGGACCGGGAGCGGGGCCGCGGCCCGGGCGTTAGTCCTCGGCGGGGTGGGGTAGCCGCACCGGCGGGTGGGCGGGGGCAAGGGTGTGCGAGGAGGCGGGAGCCGATGGGCGGAGCGGAGTGGGCGGTGGACGGGCGGTGGGGCGCGCGCGGGCCGTTGTCGGCCGCGGTGCTGGGGCTGGTGACCGCGGGGCCGCCGGGGGCGGGGCGGTTGCTGGCGCCGCCGGGCCCGTTCGCCGACCCCTGGGGCGAGGACCACCAGTTCGCGCTGTACCTGTGCTACGAACTCCATGACCGGGGGCTGCCCGGGGTCCTTCCCGGCTGGGAGTGGGAGCCCGAACTGCTGACCCTGCGAAGGGATCTGGAGCGCTCGTTGCTCGCTGCGGTGCGCGCCGAGACGGAGCCCGTCCGATCGGTCTCGGACGCCCTCGACCAGCTGCTGACGGAGTCCCCGGACGACATCGGCCCGTCCCACTTCCTGCGCGACGAGGGCGGCCTCCGGCACGTCCGCGAGTACCTGGTGCACCGCTCGGTCTACCACCTCAAGGAGGCCGATCCGCAGCTGTGGATGCTCCCAAGGATCCACGGCCCGGCGCAGGCCGTCCTGATGGCGATCGTCTACGACGAGTACGGCGCAGGGCGCCCCGAACGTGCCCACGCGGGGCTGTACGCCCGGATGATGGCGGCCTTCGGCCTCGAACCGGACTACGCCCGCTACCTGGACCTCGTCCCGGCCCCCGCCCTGGCGGTGGTCAACCTGATGACGCTCTTCGGCCTGCACCGGGCGCTGCGCGGAGCGGCCGTCGGGCAGTTCGCCGCCCTGGAGATCACCTCCTCGCCGGGGTCCGCACGGCTGGCGGCCGCGCTGGAGCGACTGGGCGGCGGGCCGGACGGCACCCTGTTCTACCGGGAGCACGTGGAGGCCGACGCCGTCCACGAGCAGCTGGTCCGGCGTGGGGTCGTGGAGCAACTGATCGCAGACGAGCCGGAGTTGGCACCGGACATCGCCTTCGGTCTGGCTGCCGCGCAGGTCGTCGAGGGCCGGTTCGCGGACCACCTGCTCGGCTGCTGGCGGGCCGGACGCACGTCCCTGCGCTCAGCCCTCCCCGCCCTTCCCGCGCTCCCCGCGGGAGTCACCGCGGCTTGAGCCGCCCCTGCGGGGGCGACGGTGGCTGGTGTCGCAGAACGGGTAGCACCGGCTGCGGTGGCACGCGCAGAGCGCCACGACCGGTCGCTCGGAGCGCCGGACCTCCCCGTTCGGCAGGACCACCTCCACCGGTCCCTCGACCAGCAGCGGACCGCCGGGCACCACGACCACCCGGGTCGTGGGCCGGTCAGCGTTCCCGGACACCGCGCACCACCACCAGGACCTCGTGGCGCTCGCCCGGAGCGATCAGCCCGAGCCGCTCGAACAGTGCGGCCCGCGCCGTCATCACCGGACCGAAGGCCTGCCGGCGCCGGGCCGCCACCGCCGTCCGCAGCCCGGACGCGCCGAGGGCCGCCAGCGTGGCGGGGACGTCCGCGAGGGAGGACTGCACCAGGAGCAGCACGCCCCCGGGGGCCAGCCGCCGGGGTGCCTCCCGGCAGATCCGGTCCAGGACGAGCCGTCCGTCCGGCCCCGCGTCCCACGCGAGCCCGGGCCCGGGTCGGCCGCCCGCGGGGGCCACGGCCGGGACGTAGGGCGGATTGGCGGTGATCAGGTCGAAACGGCGCTCCGCCACCGGGGCCAGCAGATCGCCCCGGCGCAGCCGGACCCGGCTGCGGTGCAGCCGCGCGTTGAGCCAGGCCGTGGCCACGGCCCGGCGGGAGAGGTCCACCGCCGTCACCCGGGCGCCGTCGTCCGCGGCCGCCAGTGCGACCGCCCCCGTACCGGTGCAGAGGTCGAGCACCCGGCTGGCCCGGCCGAGGCGCTCGCGGTGCACGCAGGAGACCAGCAGTTCGGTGTCGCCCTGAGGCCGGTAGACACCCGGCGGTCTGATCAGCAGCACGGCGTCCGGTCTCCTCTCGGGGGAGGCGGCGCGGCGCGGTCGGCCGGCGGTGTAGTGGGAACGCCCATGACCGACGGCTTGCCGGTTTCGGGGCGGCGAAACCGGTCCGCCCGGTTCCGTGCGAGGTTTCGGACCACGGGCCCCGGGAAGCCGCCCGGCATCGGAGCCCACACCACCCTGGACGCATCATGACCACACCCGACCCGGACCCGGCCCACACCCCGGCGCTCAACGAGCACGGCACCCTGCCCGGTGGGGACACCCCGCCGGCCGAGGGGGGCACGTCCGGCATCTCCCATCCCGAACCCGTGGAACTCCGCAGGGCCTGGGGCATCTGGCCCGCGGTCGTGATCGTGGCGTTGGCGCTGGCCGTCGCGGTCATGCTCGTCGCCATGATCTTCGTACTGGCCTGACCGGATCCGGGCGTGCCGGCCGTATCCCGCGGCCCGGCGGCGCCGCACCCGACCACGACCCGCAGGAGGTAACCGTGAACCGCGACACCAAGGCCCTGGCGATCGTCACCAACTACGGGGTCGAGCAGGACGAACTCCTCGTCCCCGTCAAGCACTTGCGCGAGGACGGTGTGCACGTCGACATCGCCGCCCCCACCCGGGACGACATCCGCACCCTCGTCGGCGACAAGGAGCCCGGCGAGACGGTGAGCCCGACCCACACCCTCGAGGAGGTGGACGCCACCGGCTACGACCTGCTCCTCATCCCCGGCGGCACGCTCAACGCCGACACCTCCGGACCCACCGGGAAGCCCTCGACATCCTGCTCGCCTTCACCACGTCCGGCCGCCCCGTCGCCGCGATCTGCCACGGTCCCTGGCTGCTCGCCGAGGCCGGGGTGGCGCACGGCAAGGAGCTCACCTCCTACCCGTCGCTGCGCACCGACCTCGCCAACGCCGGTGCGACCTGGACGGACGCCGCGCTCGTGACGGACGACACCGGCGGCTGGCGCCTCATGACCTCGCGCAAACCCGACGACCTCGACCAGTTCCTGCGCGGGATCGACGCCGCGCTCAAGCTGGGGGCCACATCGTGAGGTCCCACTGAGCTTGCTCGTGAGCCCGTTGCCCGGCCCGCCGAGTCGGGGACCGCCACCTCGGCCCGACCGGTGGCGTCGAAGCCGGGCTCCGCGAACTGCAGCGCGGGAGCGGATCATGTGATCATCGCCCGGGCTACCTTTACAGCCCGGGCCGCCGCTCCCGCGCCGGCCGCCGGTGTCGTCAGCCGCGCTCCGGTGGAGCGGGCTGGTGTTCGTCCGCGGGCTCGGTGACTTCGTACTCCGGGCCGTCCTGCGGGCCCTTCTCCTCCTCGTGTTCGGGCGGCGGTCCGCCCTCGCCGGTCATCCGCGACTCGGGAGTCTCGATCGGGGACGCCGGTTCTGTCGGCGCGCGGTCCTTCCCGTCGCTCATCCTGCTCACCTCCTCGAACGTCCTCCGCCCCGACGCGATGTCAGGGCCGAACAGCACCTTCATCACACGGACGTCTCGGCGTACGTGCCACGTCACGGTCTTCCGGGCGGCGTCTCAGTGCTTGCCCGCGTCCTTGAGCTTCTCGGCGGCCTGCTTGAGGTCGCCCTTCACCTGGTCGACGCGGCCCTCGGCCTCCATCGGGCGGTCGCCCGTCGTCCGGCCGACGGCCTCCTTCGCCTTGCCGCGGGCCTTCTCGGCCATGTTGCGGATCTTGTCCGAGGTACCCATGCCGTACGCTCCTTTCGCCGGTGGGGCGAGCTCCGCCCCTTGCGGCGCCTGCCCGGGCAGCGCGGTTCCATGCGCGCCGTCCGCCGACTCGTCGTCCGGCGGTTCGGCGTCCGGCGGTTCGGCGTCCGCGGGGAGGCCGGCGGCGGGCCGCTGGTCGGGGGCGGTGCGGGAGCCGCCGGAGGGCCTGTTCCAGCGCGAGCTCCTCCTGGTGGGGAACCGGGTGCCCGGGCCGGAGTCCGCTCAGGCGTGGGCGGACCCGGCCCAGGCGAGGAGGCGCTCGCCGGACCACGTGGTGACGAGCCGGTCCCGGGTGAGGCCGACGCGTGCGGCGCGGGCGTAGCCGGTGGTGTGCCAGTGGAGTTGGTCCGGTGCGTGGGCGTCGGTGTCGACGGCGAACAGGCAGCCCGCGTCGGCGGCCAGTCGCAGCAGGTCGTCGGGCGGATCACGGCGCTCGGGGCGGCAGTTGATCTCCACCGCCGTGCCGTTCTCGGCACAGGCGGCGAACACGGCCTCGGCGTCGAAGCGCGACTGCGGCCGGCCGCGCCCGGTGACGATCCGGCCCGTGCAGTGTCCGAGCACGTTGGTCCGGGGGTTGCGGACGGCCGCGAGCATCCGGCCGGTCATCGTTTCCGGGTCGGAGCGGAGCTTGGAGTGCACCGAGGCGACCACCACGTCCAGGCGGTCGAGCAGGCCGGGCTCCTGGTCGAGCGCGCCGTCGTCCAGGATGTCGCACTCGATTCCGCTCAGGAGGCGGAAGGCGCCGTTCCGGCCGTTGTACGCGGCGACGGCGTCGAGCTGGTGCCGCAGGCGTTCCGGGCTGAGCCCGTGGGCGATCGTGAGGCGCGGGGAGTGGTCGGTGAGCACCGCCCACCGGTGTCCGAGAGCCCGGGCGGCGGCCGCCATCTCCTCGATCGGGTGGCCGCCGTCGGACCAGTCCGAGTGCAGGTGGCAGTCGCCCTGCGCCGCCGACGCCAGCTGCCAGCCGGAGCGGGCGGCCGGTCCGGCGGCCTCCTCCAGGCGGCGCAGGTAGCCGGGCGTACGGCCGTCGGAGGCCTCCGCGATCACCTGGGCGGTCACCGGGCCGATCCCGGGCAGCTGCCGGGCGCGGGCCGGGTCCACGGGGCCCGGGGGCAGGCCCGTCAGGGCGCCGGCCGCGGTGTGGAAGGCGCGGACCCGGTAGGGGGAGGCGCCGCTCCACTCCAGCAGGAACGCGATCCGTCGCAGTGCCTCCGCGGGGTCCATGACGATCCGTCCCGTTCGGTCACCGCACCGGCGGGGACCCGGCGCAGGCGCCCGTGATGACCACGGTGCGGGGTCGGGTGGGCACGCTGGTTGGCGTCATGGCGGGCGTCTTGCCGGGTGAAGGGGGCCGAAACCTCGGGTCGGTGCAAGGGTGGATATCTGGATGAATCTGCACAAGTCAAACTAAACGTGAATTCAGTGTCGTATATCTGGGTAGAACACCTGTTGCAGCGGTCCTCGGCTGGTCCGACGGCCGCGCCGGCACCTGTGAGTGCCACCGGCACCCCCGAGTGCCACCGGGACCGTCGCTTGAAGAAGCAGGGCACAGGTCCTGGGGGAAGAAGTCCTCAGCACGCGAGCGGCCGCCGTTCGCGGAGCGGGGCGTTCACCCCGATGCCCAGGAGCAGCAGTGTTCACCCTTTCGAAGCCTGTTTCCCGCCCGCTGTCGAATCCCGTACACCGCCCGTCCGATCCCGTACACCGCCCGTCCGACCTGCCGCCCCGGTACACCGAGGCCGAGCTGCGGGCGATGGGCAAGGCCGAGGCGCGCGAACTGAGCGACGCGCTGTTCGAGCGGCTGGCCGCGCTGGCCCGCGAGAGCAGCGCCTACAGCTACGTCCGCGGCACCATCATCGAGCTGAACATGCCGCTGGTGCGCTTCATCGCGGCGCGCTTCCGCCACCGCGCGGAGGACATGGAGGACATCCTCCAGGTCGGCACGATCGGCCTGATCAAGGCCGTCGACGGCTACGACCCGCAGCGCGGCGTCGAGTTCATCACCTACGCCGTCCCCACCATCACCGGCGAGATCAAGCGGTTCTTCCGGGACACCTCCTGGCCCGTCCGCGTGCCGCGCAGCATGCAGGAGCTCTACCTGACCGTCGCCCGCGGCTCGGACCGGCTGGAACAGGAACTCGGCCGCCTCCCGAGCCCCGAGGAGATCGCGGAGGGCCTCCACCTCACCGTGGAGCAGGCCACCGAAGGACTGGTGGCCGGCCGGGTCTACCGCCCCGACTCCCTCGACGCGCTGCGCGACCAGGACGCCGACGAGAGCGGCAGCGCGATGCTCGACCGTCTCGGCGACTGCGACCCCGGCATCGAACTGGCCGACTTCCGCACCGCCGTGCGCCCCCTGCTGGCCCACCTGCCCGAGCGCGAGCAGACCGTGCTCAAGCTGCGCTTCTGGGACGGCCTGACCCAGTCCGAGATCGCGGCCCGGATCGGCGTCTCCCAGATGCACGTCTCCCGGCTGCTCAGCACCACCCTGAGGGGGCTGCGCGAACGCCTGGAGAACGACGACGCGCCCGGCTGGTCGGACCAGCCCCCGGACGGTCCGGTCGCCTGCGGGGCCGAGCAGCGAGCTCGCTGAACGACGCCGGGGGCGGTGGGGCCGGGCGTGGTCGGCGGTTCACCTTCCCGGGGTGTCACGGGTGGGGCCCTTCGGCGAAGCGCCGGGGTCGGGCTCCGGGGGCTCGGGGCCCGGTGGGTCGTTGTCCGGCGGTGGCTCGTGGTCCGTGAAGGCGACGTCGACCCGCTGTTCGGGGCGGCGCTCCTCCTGGCGGGCGATCGCGTCGAGCACCCGTTCGTCGGCGTCGGTGAGCGGCGGCTGGAGCAGGCTGCGCGGCCACAGCCGGCGGGCGAGGACCACATTGCCCTCGGCGGCGTACACGGTGATCTGCGCGGCCAGGTAGAGCCAGGAGAGCAGGCCGATCACGGTGGCGAAGAAGCCGTACACCTGGCCGGCGTGGCGCAGCTCGTGCACGACGAGAAGCGAGCCGAAGGCCTGGAGGACGGTGAACAGCGGGCCCGCCACCGCGCAGCCCGGCCAGAGCGCGCGGGTCGGGATCCCGCGCGGGGTGAGCACCCGGAAGCAGGCCAGGCACAGGGCGGCGTTCAGGAGCGCGGAGACGAGCAGCCCGCCCACCCGGGCCGCGGGCCCGCCGAGCGAGGAGGCGACGACCGAGGCGGCCGCCGTGCCGAGCACCAGGCCGCTGCCGAGCACCACCAGGAGCAGCAGTCCGCGGGCCAGCCGGGGCCAGTAGCCGGGGCGGCGCACGCCGGGGACGTTCCAGATCTCGGCCATCGCGTGCTGCAGCACCTGGGCGATGCCGAGGGCGCCGTAGAGCAGGAACAGCATGCCGACGGCCAGGGCGAGGCCGCTGCCCCGGAGCGAGTGGACGTTCTGGCGGAGCTGGTCGCCGATGATCGGGAAGTCGGCGAGGGCGGAGTCGAGGACGGACCTCTGCGCCCCGGGGTTGCCGTGCAGCACGAAGCCCAGCACGGTGCTCAGCAGGAGCAGCAGCGGGATCAGGGCGAGGAAGCCGTAGTAGCTGATCAGCGCGGCGAGCAGGCCGCCGCGGTCGTCGCCGTACTTCTTGACCACGCCGAAGACCACGGCGGTGGGCCGGTGGCGCTGCTGGAAGCCGTCCAGCGAGCGCAGCCCGCGTTCGACCGGGTTCATGCCGTCCTCCTCCGCGCCGCCGGTACGCGGACCCGCCACGGACCGGGCCCGCGCGGGTGCGTCTGCCCGCTCGGGTCGTCCCTACGCCACGGGGGCGCGAAGTCGGGGCTCGGCGCGGGGCCGGTCGCCGGTGCGGCACCTCGGCCCGGTGAACGCGTTCTTCCTGGATCCCGAGCCGACGGCCGCCGCCGCGCGCGCGGTGCCGCGCGCGGTGCCGCCGGCGCGGCGGCGGCCGGTGGCGGGCTACTGGGTGCGATCGATGAGCCAGGAGCCGAGGTCCTTGGTGATCAGGGACGTGCCCGTGTTCGGGGAACCGGAGTAGTGGTCGTCGAAGTCGTCGTCGCTCAGGGTGTTCTTGAAGTCGCCGCTGACGAGCTTCAACAGCCGGGGCCTGAGGGGCCAGTTGCCCAGCTGTTCCAGCCCGGGGCTCTCCCGCTCCGGGATCGGCGCGGTGCCGTTGTAGGAGAAGTAGACCCGGGTCTGGTGGTCCAGCCTGTCGCGCTCCATCTTGGCCAGGGCGTAGCGGGCCGTCAGGGCACCCCGCCCGATGCCGCCCACCACCAGCGGCACGAAGCCGCGACGCTCGGCGATGGCCCGCAGGACGGCGAGCTCCAGTACCCGCGCCTGGCGGCTGAGCTCGGTCACGTCCTTGTCGTAGCCGACCAGGACGAGGTCGTGGCCACGAGCGCGCAGCCCGTCGAGGAACGAGTACGAGGTGCCGCCGAGGCCGGCCTCGACGGCGGCGAGGTCGGTGGGGCCCGTGCCGTCGGCGGCCAGGACGAACGGCCTGAGGATGTTGCCGCCGTCCGCGGGGAAGGCCCGTGCCGTGCCGCCGGGCAGCTCCCATTCCAGAGCCGGTGCCATGGGTCCTCCTGAAAGGTGAAGGGTGACGGCGTCACCGCTTGCGGCGCCGCTGATGCCGCTCTTGTCTACCGTCGGGCCGCAGCCCGAAGTGACCGCCGTCCGGGTGAAGCCGGCCAACGGCCGTGGTCGCCGGGCGAGTACTGAGGCCGTCGCGCCCGGGGAGGGCCCTCAGCTGTGGGTGTGCGGGACGGGCTTCCCGGTGACGGCGTCGGTCAACGCGCGTGCCCCGAGTGGGCGGTGGAGGACGGCGGTGAGCCGGGCGATGCCGCCGTCCTCGCAGCCGATGTCCGGCCCGGAGGCGTCGCGGCGGTTCAGCAGCAGGGTGACCTGGTCGGCGGATTCCTTCGCCACCAGGTCCGGCTTGTAGTCGCAGCCGCTCCAGGAGGCGTCCAGGGTTATGGTGCGGTCGTCGGCCGCCACGGTGGTGTTACTCGCGTCCGGGTCCGCCAGATCGATCCGCAGGAGGAGCGAGGCGGGCCGGCGCTTGTACGGGAGCGGGTAGTCGGATCCGCTCCCGTCGCCGCCCCACACGTAACAGGCCGCCACCCCGACGCAGATCAGCCCCACCGCCGCGACCGAGCGCCGCTCGCCCCTGGTCAGTTCCATGTCCTGCCGTTCTCCCGCTCGTCGAGCTTGTCGAGACCGGTGCCGGGCCCGGTCACCCTGCCGAGGCCGCCGCCCGGGGACGGCGCGGCCTGCTCCGGCCGCCATGCGTCGGGCCAGCGGTCGGCCGGTTCGTCCGTGCCCAGCACGAGGCCGTCGGGCGGGAGGGGATCGGTCATCGTGACAACCTACCGGCCCGGGGCGCGGCCGTGCACCATGGGCCGGAACGGGCGCGGATCACAGCGGAGTTGGGGGGAACGGCCGGAAGTCGCGGCCCAGGCCCGTAGATTGTGGCCATGATCGAGAAGACGTCGCCCGAGAGGTCAGCGCGATCCACGGGGCAGCGGGGGAGACACGTGGCGCCCAGGCGGGCCGGGGGCGGCGGGGTGGCGCGGTCGTGGGTTGAGCGGGCGGCCGGGCCCGCCCGGCGGGTCCGACCGGGACGGGGCCGACCGGGTGCGACCCGCGGCCGGGCCCGTGGCCGGACCTGACCGTTCGTCGGAAAAGCGATCGCCATTGCATGTTCATGTCGCTACAGTGCTGCGGATCCCGAACCCCACTCGGCAGACGGAGCGTCATGACGATCGCACGCAGGTCCATCCTCAAGGGCACGTCGGCGGCCGGGGCCGCCCTGGTCGTCGGGGGCGCCGCCGCCGGGGAGGCCGCGGCGGACGACGGCGCGGACAGCCCGTCGGCCCCGCCCGCGAGCCCGCTGCTCCAGGCCCGGCCGCACCGGGTCGGCGCGCCCGCGGTGAGCGGCCTGCACCTGCAGTTCGGCACCGACCCGGCCACCGAGATGACCGTCTCCTGGCTCACCCCGCAGTCCGTCCGGCGCCCCCTGGTCCGGCTCGGCACGCCCGAGGGCGGCACCGGGGCGGTGGTCGAGGCCGAGACCCGCACCTACCGGGACTCCCTCGGCAAGGACGAGGTGTACGTCCACCACGCCCGGCTCACCGGACTGCGCCCGGCCACCACGTACCTGTACAGCGCCGGGCACGACGGCGCGAACCCCGAGACCGGCACGTTCACCACCGCCCCGCGCGGCCGCACCCCCTTCACCTTCACCAGCTTCGGCGACCAGGCCACCCCCAACCTGCGCCGCAAGGTGGACTTCCCGGACGGCATGCCCTCACCGCTCGGCAAGTTCCCGGTGTACACCAGCAGCCAGATCGGCAGCCCGCACGCCGCCGACATCGTCGCCGCCGTCGAACGCGTCGGCCCGCTGTTCAACCTGGTCAACGGAGACCTCTGCTACGCCTCCTACGGCGGCCGGCACGGCCAGAGCCGTACCGCCATCTGGGCCGACTGGTTCATCAACAACAGCCGCTCGACCCGGCTGCGCCCCTGGATGCCCTGCGCCGGGAACCACGAGAACGAGCGCGGCAACGGCCCGATCGGCGCCGCCGGCTACCAGGCCTACTTCACCCTCCCCGCCTCCGCCGCCGACCGCGACGAGGAGACCCGGGGCATGTGGTACGCCTTCACCGTCGGCTCGGTGCGCTTCCTCAGCCTCGCCAACGACGACGTCGCCATCCAGAACTCCGGCGAGACCTACCTGCGCGGCTACTCCGGCGGCGCCCAGCAGCGCTGGCTGGAGCGGGAGTTGCGCACGGCCCGGAGTGACCGGGGGATCGACTGGATCGTGGTCTGCATGCACCACCCGATGATCTCCAGCTCCAAGCACGGCTCCGGCAGCGACCTCGGTATCCGCGAGGCCTGGGGCCCGCTGTTCGACGCCTACGGGGTCGACCTGGTGGTCAGCGGCCACGAGCACTACTACGAGCGCTCCCACCCCGTCCGCGGCACCCTGCCGAACGACACCCGCACCCCGGTGCCCACCGGCACCGACCCCCGGCTGGCCGACACCGGCCGGGGCACCGTCCACATGGTCATCGGCGCCGGGGGCAACGCCGCCACCACCCAGGACGACCTGTTCGAGCGCCCCCAGGGGCGGGTGGTGATCGGCCTGGAGGACAAGCCCGCGCCGGGCGCGCCCTACCGGGAGTCGATCTGGCTCACCGAGGACGCCCCCTGGGCCGCCTACCAGGACCGCACCCACACCCACGGCTTCGCCGCCTTCGAGGTCGACCCCGGCGACCGCCGCGGCGGCACCACCACGATGCGGGTCACCTACTACACCTTCGACGGCCCGCACGGCGACCTCACCCCGGTGGACACCTTCACCCTGCACCGCCGCCGCACCGACGGGCACGGCTGAGGCGGAGGACCGGGGGCGGGGCGGCTGCGGGCCGGTGCCGGAGTCGCGCATTCGGGTGAACGGTCGCCGGGATCGCGGCCGGCTACCCGGGCAGGGCGTCGCCCGCGGGGCCGTGCGGTGCGGCCGCGGTGCGGGTACGGGGCGCCGCGCCCTCCTCGACGGCGCGGCAGTTCCGGCAGGTGTTCCAGTGCGGCTGTGGCCGAGCGCCCTCGGTGGAGCGGCGGGGGGCGAGCGTCATGCCGGCGGTGTCCAGGCCGCACAGGGTGAGCGGGCCGCAGATGCCGGAGGGCTCGGCGGGGGTGGCGTGCGCGAGGCGCACCGGGTTCTCCGGGTCGGCCGGCTGGTGGCCGGGGCCGAGGAGCCGGACATTGGTAGGGATGTCGGGTTCGAGCACGATGACGGTGTCCATCCCATCAACGTCGTCGCAGAACCGGTGCGTTGCACGCGCACCGGGGCATCCGGACGAGTCGGCGCCGGACGAGGCGGCGGAGGGCGCTCGACAGCCGCCGGTTCTCACGACCGGCGCCGGGCCCCGCGTCCTCGCAGGTGGGGCCCGGCGCCGGGGTCGGTCACCCTGGGGATCAGCGCCGGAACAGGCCGGTGAGCACATCCCACCAGCTGCGCCGCTGCGCGGGAACGGTCGCGGTCGTGGTCTCAGCCGATGCCGATGCCGAGGCCGCCGCCGTTCCGGTCGCCGTTCCGACCGCCGGTGCCGCGGCCTGGGCGGCCGCCCGCTGGGTGGCCGCCAGCGCGCGCTCGGCGAGCTTCTGTGCCTCCACCGCCGCCCGCTCCGCCGCCCGCTCGGCCTCCGCGACCGACTCCGGGTCGGGCTCGATCTCCTGCGGCGTGAACTCCACCGGCAGCGCCGTCAGGTGGCGCGAGATCCAGGCCGCGCTCCAGGCCAACTCCTCCTCGGGGACGGCCAGTCGGAGGTCCGGCAGGAGGGTGAGCAGGATGTCGATCCCGGCCTCGGCGACGTGCCGGCCGATGTCCTGCCCGGGGCACTCGTGCGGTCCGGCCCCGAAGGACAGGTGGGAGCGGTTGCCGTAGAGCGGGGTGGTGAGGTCGGGCCGGACGGTCGGGTCGACGTTGCCCGCGGCGAGGCCGAGCAGCAGCATGTCGCCGGCCTGGATCTGCTGGCCGCCCAGTTCGGTGTCGGCGGTGGCCCAGCGCCCGGCGACCAGGGACATCGGCGGGGAGTCCCAGAGCACCTGGTCGAGGGCCTCGCCCAGGGTCATCTGGCCGCCGGACAGGTGGGCGCGGAAGCGCGGGTCGGTGAGCACCATCTTCAACGAGTCGGCGATCAGGTTGACGGTGGTCTCGTTGGCGGCGAGCAGCACCACCCGCAGATGCTCCATCACCTCGTCGTCGGTCAGCCCGGCCGGGTGGGCGAGCAGGCGGCTGGTCAGGTCGTCGCCGGGGGACTCGTGCTTGATCGCGATGGTGCGGCGCAGGCTCGCCACCACGTACTCGTTGCTGGCGATGGCCGTCTCGGTGCCCTTCATCAAGTCCCGGGCGGCGTTGACGAGTTGGGGGCCGTACTCGTCCGGCATGCCGATCAGCTTGGTCATCACCAGCATCGGCAGGTGCTCGGCGAACTGGGTGATCAGCTCGGCCCGGCCGGTCGGCCCGACCACCTGGACCAGGTCGGTGGTGAAGCGGCGGACGTGGCGGCGGATGCCGCGCCGGTCGAAGCCGTTCAGACCGTCCAGCACGGCGTTGCGCAGCCGGCGGTGCTCCTCGCCGTCGGCGAAGACGCAGATCGGCTGCCAGGCGACCACCGGCAGCAGCGGGGAGTCGGGCGGCACCTCGTTGTTGCGGAAGGCGCTCCACAGCCGGGAGTCGCGGGAGAACAGCGAGGGGGTGCGCATCGCGGTGATGTTGGCGGCGTGGCCGAGGATCAGCCAGGCCCGCTGGTCGCCGTGCAGCAGCACCGGGGCGACGTCGCCGTGCTCGGCGCGCAGCTTCTCGTACAGGCCCGCCGGGTCGGCCTCGGCCTCGGGGCCGTACAGCCGGCGCAGCCCGCCGGGGCCGGTCGGCTCGACGGCGCGCCCGTGGGCGGGGCAGCCGGGGGGCGGGGCGGGGGCGGCGGCGTCGTCGGGGAACGGGGTGGTCAACAGGGTCTCCGGGTCACGAGGTTCGGAAGCGGTACGACGGGGGTGGGCGCCACGGGAGAGTGCCCCGGGGGCGTCGGCGGGCCTCAGCCCGCGGGCGGTGCGGCCAGCTCGTACAGGTAGTGCATCAGCGTCATCAGGGTGTCCCGGCTGGACTGCCGGCTGCGCGCGTCGCAGGCGACGATCGGCACATCGGCCGGGAGGTCGAGCGCCTGGCGCAGCTCGTCGAGGGGGTAACTGGGCGCCTCCGGGAAGCCGTTGACGGCCACCACGAAGGGCACGCCGCGGTCCTCCAGCCGGCCGATCACCTCGAAGCTGACCTCCAGCCGGCGGGTGTCCACCAGGACGACGGCGCCCAGCGCGCCCTCGAACAGGCCGTTCCAGAGGAACCAGAACCGCTCCTGACCGGGGGTGCCGAAGACGTACAGCACCAGCTTGTCGCTGATGCTGATCCGGCCGAAGTCCATGGCCACCGTGGTGGAGGTCTTGCGTTCGACCCCGGTCGGGTCGTCCACGCCGACCCCGGCCTGGGTCATGGTCTCCTCGGTGGTCAGCGGGCGGATCTCGCTGACCGCGCCGACCAGGGTGGTCTTGCCGACGCCGAAACCGCCGACGATTACCACCTTGACCGCCGTGGTGACGGTGTCGGGGAGCAGGTCCGAGCTCGCCGGGCCGACGACCGTGTCAGAGCCGCTGAAGTCCATGGATCACCGCCTCCAACAGGGCACGGTCGGGGAGTTCCGCCGCGGGCACGGCGGAACGGGCCTCGATCCGCCCGTCGTCGAGGAGGTCCGCCAGCAGGACGGTGACCACGCTCGTGGGCAGTTCGAGGTAGGCGGAGACCTCCGCCACCGAGAGCGGCGAGCGGCACAGCCGCAGGATCGCCGCGTGCTCGGGCTGCATGGCGGGGGTGGGCTCCGCGAGGGAGACGATCAGGGTGACCAGGTCGAAGACGCCCGGCCCGGAGGGGCCGCTGCGGCCGCGGGTGATCACGTACAGGCGATCGGGCTCGGGTCCGTCCCAGCCGCCCTGGTCGGCGGTCATGTCACTGCCTCACTGTGCTCGTTCATGTGCCCGCCCGGGCGCCGGGGGTGCTGGTCGGGGCCGCCGCCGGGGTCGCGGCGCGGGCCGGGGCGGGGGCCGCGGTGCGGGCCGGGGCCGGGGCCGAGGCCGCGGTGCGGCGGGTCACGCGACCACCTCCGGGTTGCGCGGCGGGGTGGAGAGGTGCTCGCCGATCCGGTCGACCAGGTCGCGCATCTGGTGGCTGACCAGCCCGGCGTCCACGCCCTCGTCGGCGAGCACCGCGAGGTAGGCGCGGTCGCCGGCCGACATCAGGTAGAAGTAGCCGCCGTCCACCTCGATGACGACCAGCTTCATCGCGCCGTTGCCGTGCGGGAACTCGTGCCCGACGGCGGCGGCCAGGCTCTGCAGTCCGGCGCAGGCGGCGGCCAGCCGGTCGGCGGTGTCCGGGTCGGCGCCGTACTGGGCGATCCGCAGGCCGTCGGCGGAGAGCACGATGACGTGGCGCACGTACGGGACGCTGTGTGCGAGGTCGTTGAGGATCCAGTCCATGTTGCTGCGGTGCGGAATCACTGCTCGCCTTTCGCTGCCGTCTCTTCGGTACCGGTCTGTCCGGCGCTGTGCTGCGGGGTGGTGCCCGGGGGGTCGCCCGGGGTGGCGTCCTTGCTGCCGCCGGTGCCCTTGTAGCCCTCCATGAAGGCCTCCAGCCACAGGCCGGGCTGCTTCTTGGGGCGGGGCGCCGGGGCGGCCGGTCCGGCGGCGGGCCCGGCGGTGGGGCCGTTGGGCTGGGCGGTGCCGCGCTGGGGCGTGGTGAAGGCGGCCCGGCCGGTGGGGCGGCTGCGGCGGCGCTGGGGCAGGCCGTTGGCGGTGCGCTCGGTGACGACCACCTCGTCGTCGCCGGGTGCGGTGGGGGGCGGCCCCCAGGGGGTGGTGGCGCCGAAGGACGGCCCGATGCCGGCCGACCGCGCCGGTTCGGTGGCGGTGCCCAGGGCCTGGTGCCCCGGCCCGCCGGCGGATCGGGCACCGGCGGAACGGGCACCGGGCGATCCGGCACCCGGCGATCCGGCACCGGCCGATGCCGTCCGGGCGCCCCAGGGCCGGGCGGCGGCCGCATGCCGGGGCGGGTTGGCCGGGAGCGGCCGCGGCCCGGAGAAGGCGCCGATGCCGTGCGCCCGCCCGGTCGGGGGAGCGGTGGTGAGCAGTTCCTGCGGCACCACCAGCACCGCGCGCACGCCGCCGTACGCGGAGCGGCGCAGCGACACCTGGAAGCCGTACGCCTGGCAGAGCCGGCCGAGGATGGCGAAGCCCAGCCGGGGGGACTCGGTGAGGTCGTCGAAGTCCTTGGACACCATGGCCTCGCGCATCGAGCGCTCGGCCCGCGCGCGGGCCTCGTCGGTGAGTCCGAGGCCGCCGTCCTCGACCTCGATCGCTATCCCGCTCTGCACCTCGGAGGCGCTCAGGTGGACGTGGGTGTGCGGCGGGGAGTAGCGGGTGGCGTTGTCGAGCAGCTCGGCCACGGCGTGGATCAGGGGTTCGACGGCCGGTCCGGTGACCGAGATCTGAGTGACCGGGTGGAGGTCGACCCGCTGGTACTCGAGGATCCGGGACATCCCGCCGCGCAGCACGCTGTAGAGGGCGATCGGGCGGGTCCACTGGCGGCCGGGCCGGGCGCCGGAGAGCACGGCGATGGAGTCGGCGAGGCGGCCGACCAGGGCGTTGCCGTGGTCGAGGCGCAGCAGGTCGTCGAAGACCGCCGGGTCGTTGCCGTGCCGGTCCTCCATCTCCCGCAGGTCCTTGGCCTGGCGGTGGATGATCGCCTGGACCCGGCGGGCCAGGTTGACGAAGGCGCGCTCGGCGGAGTCGCGCCGGCTGACCTCGTCGTCGACGGCCTGGGCGATGCCGCGCACCACCCGCTCCAGCGAGGCGCGGAACTTCCGCGACAGCAGCGGGTTCGGCTGCTGGAAGGGCTGGAGCAGCACGTCGATGGAGGAGCCGTACCGGGCGCCGCCGACGAGACGGCGCAGTTCGCCGGCGGCCATCCGCTCGATCTCGTCCTCCTGCCCGGCCAGCTTGCGGTGCAACTCCTCGACGCGCCGGGTGTGTTCGTCCCGCAGTTCGGCGAGGGCCCGCCCGCGGCGGGCGGACTCGGCGGCCACCACGGCCACCAGCACGGTGGCCGTCGCCCCGCACCACAGCACCTGGGCCCGGGCTCCGGCCGACACCACCACCGCGGCGACCGCGACCGCCGCAGCCATCACGGCGGTGGGCAGTATCCAGCCGAGCAGGGGCGCGGGGCGCCGTCTGGTGGGTGACGTACCAGCTCGAAGCATTCGGCATCCTCAAACGATCGGAACAGAAGTCGGAACACAGTGGGGTACGAACGGGGTCGGGCGACGACCGGCTCCGGAGGCGTGGTGCTGCAGCATAGCCAAGTTCAGGACAATCCTGACCGAAACTCAAAAATACTGTCCGTCAACCGACTTGTGGCAACTTGCCCGGACATGACCGACAACTCGTACACCTGTCGCAGCCCGGTCGACCGCCGCCGGTCACCAGGCTTCTCGCCCGGCCGCCCGCGCACCGGCAACCCGGCCGGGATTCGCCCATGTGAAGGGTTTCCGGCCCAAGTCGCCACGATCAGCAGTGAGTTCGTGCTAAGTCGGGCTCGCGGTGCCCGGCGATCACTCCTCCGGGGGATGGACCGGCGTGGCGCAACAACTGTTGCTTGAGGCAGCAATGACTGTTGACGCCCTCGGCAACCCGCCCCTACAGTGCGGGGCCATGGACGACGACGACCCCGGACAGCGGGTGGCGGCCCAGGTGGCCGCAGGTGGCGGGCTGGACGGCCTGCACCGGCTCTCGGAGACGATCGAGGCACTGGAGGAACGGCGCACGGACCTGGTCGAGGAGCTCCGGCGCGGCCGACAGGCGACCTGGGAGGAGATCGGCCGGGCCTGCGGGATGACCCGCCAGGGCGCCACCCGCCGCTGGGCCGGCCGGCTGCGCGCCCGCTCCTTCGGCCTCGCGGCCACCGCCTACCAGCACGGCCGGCCCGGCTACCCGCAGGCCCTGATCGGCTCCGCGGTGCCCCGCGAGGCCCGGCGGGTGCTCGACCTGGGCGCCGGCACCGGCAAGTTGACCCGGATGCTGGTCGAGGCCGGGCTGGACGTGGTCGCGGTCGAACCCGACCCGCAGATGCGCGACCGGCTCGCCGCCGCCGTGCCGAAGGCCGCCGTACGGGCCGGCTCGGCCGAACGCATCCCGCTGCCCGACGCCAGCGTGGACGCGGTCGTGGTCGCCCAGGCCTGGCACTGGTTCGACCGGGCCGCGGCCCTCCCGGAGATCGCCCGGGTGCTCGTCCCCGGCGGGACCCTCGCCCTGATCTGGAACGTCCGGGACGAGACCGAGCCGTGGGCCGCCGAACTCGGCGCCCTGATGCACGGCGCGGACCGTCAGCGACTCGACACCGCACCGGACCTGCCGGCCCCCTTCGGCACCCCCGAGCGGCTGGAGATCCGCTGGGAGCACCCCACCACCCCGGCCGGAGTGCTCGACATGGTCGCCTCCCGCAGCTACGTCATCGCCCTGCCCGAGGCCGACCGCGCCCGGCTGCTGGCCGAGGTCGAGCAGCTGCTCGCCACCCACCCCGAACTGGCCGGGCGGGAAGAGCTCGCCGTGCCGTACCTGACCAGGTGCACCCGTGTCCGCCTCGGCTGAGCCCGGAGCCGGGAGCACGGCCGAACCCGTGGCCGGAACTCTGGCCGGAACCGTGGCCGCGCACCCGCCCGTCACCGTCCGCCGCCTCGGCGTCGCGGACGCCGAACCGTACCGGACCTTCCGGCTCACCGCCCTGCGCGAGACGCCCACCGCCTTCACCTCCTCCCACGCCGAGGAGCGGGACCGGCCGATCGCCGCCACCCTCGCCCGCCTCGCCGACGCCGAGCGGGGCCCGGGCGCCCTGCTCGGCGCCTTCGACCCGGACGGCACCCTGCTCGGCACCGCCGGACTGCGGGTCGGACGGCGCGGCCAGGAGCGCCACAAGGCCACCCTGTACGGCATGGCGGTGGCCCGGCCGGCCGGCGGGCGCGGCATCGGCCGGGCCCTGGTCGACGGGGTGCTCGCGGTGGCCGCCGAGGACGGGCTGCTGCGGCAGGTGCTGCTCACCGTCTCGGAGGGCAACGAACCGGCGCTGCGGCTCTACACCGCCTGCGGCTTCCGGGTGTGGGGCCGGGAGCCCGCCGCCGTACTGGTGGACGGACGGCCGGTCGCCAAGCTGCACATGATCAGGCCGCTCGGGGCGGCGCCGGACGGTGACCGGCCGCTCGGAGAGGCGCCGGACGGCAGCCGACCGCGCCCGGCGGCGAGCGGCTGACAGGCACGGGGCTGACAGGCACGGGGCTGACAAATGTCACGGTCCGCGGGTGTGGCAGCACACTGCCGACCACCCCGGGCCGGCGGCCACGATGAAGCCATGACCTCCACCGACCCGCACCACCCCGACACCCGTCGGGCCTTCCGCACCGTACGGCACTTCGTGCTCGTCTACCTCGGCCTCAGCGCGCTCACCATGCTGGCCGCCTTCGCGCTGCGCTCCCACACCGACCTGATCACCCCGGCCGTGTGGGTGCGCGGCACCATCGTCCTGATCGGCGCCGCCGTCACCCTGCTGCTCACCGTCCGGGCGGCCCGCGGCTCCCGCGGCGCCTTCCGGCGGCTGCGGATCATCTCCGGCGTCATGCTGGTCGCGATTGCTGCGATCATCGCGGTGCCGGGCGTCTTCCCGGTCTGGATGAAGATCGAACAGGGCCTGTGCGGCCTCGCCCTCGCCGGGGTGGCCGTGACGCTCAACGGACGGCAGCTGCGCACGCTGTTCGCCCGGCCCTGAGGAAGGGGCGCAAGGGTGACCGACCGGGTGACCGACGCAGTGGCCGACGCAAGGACCGACGGGGCGACGGGCGGGGCGACCGACCTCGACCGGGAGGGCACGCCGGCCCCCGCCCACCGCTGGGCGGGCGGCCTGCGGCGGATACTGCTGGCCACCGGGATGCTGGTCTTCCCGGCGCTGACCGCCATGGCCGTCAGCCGCAACGTCAGCGGGCCGGCGGCGGTCACCGGGTATGCCGTCGTGGTCGCGTTCAGCCTCTGCTACGTCCTCCTCGCGCTCACCACCGGGCGCGCCCCCGGGGCGCGGCGGACGCGGCGGATCAGGGTGCTGATGGCCGCGATGACCGCGCTGTTCCTGGCCGCGCTGCCGTCCGCCCACGCGGACGCCTTCTTCCTGGCCACCGTGCTCGTCTCCGCGGTCGCCGTGCTGTGGCACAAGCACACCGTCCCCGCGGTGGCCGCCGGCACCCTCGCCGCCCTGCTGCTGCCCTGGGCGGTGCCCGCCTGGCACACCGGGCCCGGCGGATTCCAGGCGCTCGCCCTGCTGTTCACCTCGATGACCTGCGCGGCCTTCACCGAGATCGCCGCCACCAACCAGGCGCTGGTGGCCGCCCGGGCCGAGGTCGCCCGGCTCGCCTCCGAGGCGGAACGCAACCGGATCGCCCGCGACCTGCACGACCTGCTCGGCCACTCGCTCACCGCGATCACCGTCAAGTCCCGCCTGGCCCAACGGCTGGCGGTCAAGGACGTGGACCAGGCGGTGGCGGAGATGACCGCCGTCGAGACGCTCTCCCGTCAGGCCCTGGCCGCCGTCCGGGCCGCCGTCTCCGGCTACCGCGAGGTCACCGTGGCGGGCGAACTCGCCCGCGGCCGCGAACTGCTGCGCGCCGCCGGGGTGGTGGCCGACCTGCCCTCGGCGGCCGACGCGGTCGGACCGGACCAGCGCGAACTCTTCGGCTGGGTGCTGAGGGAGGGCCTCACCAACGTCGTCCGGCATGCCCGGGCCGCCCGCTGCTCGGTGCTGCTGACCGCCACCTCGGTGGAGATCCGCGACGACGGCCGGGGCGGGGCGGGCGGCCCCGGCGCCGGGCTGGTCGGCAGCGGCAAGGGACTGACCGGGCTGCGCGAACGCGTCGCGGCGGCGGGCGGTACGGTCGAGGCCGGCCCGCTCGACCCGCGCGGGTGGCGCCTGCTGGTCACCGTCCGGCCGCCCGACTCCCGCTCCGAAGGGACGACATGACGATCCGCCTGCTGCTCGCCGAGGACCAGGAGCTGGTCCGCACCGCGCTGCGCGCCCTGCTGGACCTGGAGGACGACTTCGAGGTGGTCGCCGCCGTCGGACGCGGCGACCAGGTCGTCGAGGCCGCCCGCGAGCACCGGCCGGACGTCGCCCTGCTGGACATCGAGATGCCCGGACTGGACGGCCTGGCGGCGGCCGCCGTGCTCGCCCAGGAGGTGCCCGACTGCCGGGTGGTCATCCTCACCACCTTCGGCCGGGCCGGCTACCTGCGCCGGGCGATGGAGGCGGGCGCGCTCGGCTTCGTGGTCAAGGACGCCCCGGCGGAGGTGCTGGCCGACGCCGTCCGCCGGGTCGCGGTGGGCGAGCGGGTGGTCGACCCGGAACTCGCCGCCGCCACCCTCGCGGCCGGCACCTCCCCGCTCACCGCCCGCGAACGCGACGTCCTGAACGCCACCCGCTCCGGCGCCGGAGTCGCCGAGATCGCCGGGAAGCTCTACCTCTCCGAGGGCACCGTCCGGAACTACTTCTCCTCGGCCATCGCCAAGACCGGCACCCGCAACCGCACCGAGGCCCTGCGCACCGCCGACGAACGCGGCTGGCTGTAGCCGTTCACCCGGCAGGCTCCGGCGCGGGCGGCGGCAGCAGCCGGAAGCCGACCTCGGCGGCGGCGGAGGGGGCCGCGGTGGCGAACACCGAACCGTGGTCGGCGGCGACCGGCTCGTGGACGATGGCCAGGCCTGGCAGGTGGGTCCGGACGCGGATGTCGGAGCGGCGCGGTACGGTCCTGGTCATGGCAGCCCGGATCGATCTGACCCTCGACTGCGCGGACGCGCAGCTCCTCGCCGCGTTCTGGCGGACGGCCCTGGGGTACGTGGACGAGCCGCCGCCGCCCCCGTTCCGGACGCGCGCGGAGTGGCTCGCACAGTTCGACCTGCCGGAGGACGACTCGGCGGACGACGGCGCCTGGCTCTGCGACCCGCAGGGAGTGGGCCCCCGGCTGTCCATCCTCCGGGTGCCCGAGCCGAAGCGGGCGAAGAACCGGCTGCACATCGACATCCGGGTGCCGGGCCACGGCAGTCCGGCCGAGCGCTGGGCCCGGATCACCGCGGAGGCCGCACGGCTGGTGGCGGCGGGCGGCCGGGTGCTGGCGGAGGCCGACGGGCACCACGTGGTGATGGCCGACCCGGAGGGCAACGAGTTCTGCGTGGCGGTCGGCCCGGCCACGGGCTGAGCCGGGGCGTGCCGCCGCCGGACTGCCGGCCCGACGGGGGAGTGCGGCGGGCCGGGCCGGTGGTCGGCCCGGCCCGCAGGGGGCGGCGGTCGGTCAGGCCTTGATGGTGAGCCAGGCGCCGAGGCCGTTGCAGCCGCGGGCGTCGTAGGTGGTGCTGCGGTAGCCGGCCGGGATCGGCGAGTACGGGCAGGTCCAGATGCCGTTGCGGACCTGCTCGTGGAACCAGGCGCCGACGCCGTTGCAGCCCTGCGGGTTGTAGTTGGTCAGCACGTACCCGGAGACGATCGGCGAGCCCGAGCAGGTCCACAGGCGGTTCTGGGCGGGCTGCTGGAACCACGCGCCGTGGTTGTTGCAGCCGCTGGGGTTGTACATGGTGATGACGTAGCCGCTGGGCACGGGCGCGCCGGAGCAGCTCCAGCCGCCGGTGGCGGAGGCGGTGCCGGTCGCCGCGGTGCCGGTGAAGGCGGCGGCGAGCACGGCGACGGCGGCGGCCGCCCGTCCCAGGCGGGTGGTCAGCTGGCGGAGGGTGCTGGTCACGGCGTCACCGGTCCGATCGGTCGTCCCCGCGCCGCTGTCAGGGCGGCCCGGGGAGGCGGAAGTGCGAGGCTGCGTCGCACCCTAGCGGCGGTGATCAGTTCCCTGATAGGTCAGGATCGCAGGATCTTCACAACTGACCGAAAACGATCCGGCAGACCGCCGCCCTCCGCTGGGCCCTTGTGACTGCGATCGATGGATCCCGGGCCGAGCGTGCTGGGTCACCGCGCGGCCGCTCACCACTACGCAAAAGCCGTTGGACAGTCCAAGTCCGCAGCTGACAGGCTCCCGCCTCATGGAGCTACTCGACGTCCTGACGGAACTCGCCCGCTCGGGACAGCTGGGTCCTGTCGCGAACGGCGCAGACTGGAACGCGGTGACCGAGGCGCTCGGCGAGCCCTTCGAGGTGGTCGTCGGGAAGCGGCGGTCCTGGCCGCGTCTGCTCGCTCTCGGCGACCTCGAGCTCAGCGTCTGCCGCTGCCGGAAGATCATCCTGATCTGCCTCCAGACCTGGCGGGACGTCGTCGAGCTCCCTGCGGGCCTGGTCACCGCGCAGAGGTTCCCCGGCCACCCCACGTACGCGGACGTGATCGCGGCTCTCGACCACGCCGGTTGCGCCTGGCAGCCCTACCCGCCCCTGACCTTCGAGGACCAGTGCGCCATCCAGGCCATCTCCTCCGGCGTCGTCTTCGTTTTCGAGATCCCCGAAGGAGAGGACCCCGTCCTCAACATCGCGGGACCCCAGCCCCACCGACACGACTGTCCGGCTGCCGCCGAGACCCACCCGACACCGTGAGCATGAAACCGCCACCGCGTTCACGATGAAGCCGGGCTCGCCACCCGTCCACCGAACTCACAGGTTCGAGGACGGGCCTCAGCCCTTGTTCGGTGCGGCCGACCTGGCGACCTGCTCGATCTTCGCGCGGTAGGCCGCACGGGCCTCCTCGTTGATGTGCTTCTCGTGTTCGGGACGCATCCCGGTCCGGCCGTCGAGGCCCTCGCGCAGGATGTCGGCGTGCCCGGCATGCCGGTTGGACTCGCCGAGGACATGGACCAGGACGGCGAACAGGTTGGTGTTGGGAGCAGGCTCCGGCCACCACGGCACGTGGCCGGGGGCGTCGAGGGGAAGTTCGTTGATCGTCGCGTCCGAGTGTTCCCACGTGCGCCGGTAGAACCCGGTGATCTGAGCGCGGGTCTCGTCCTCGGTCGCCCACAGGTCGCTGCCGTCGGAGTCCTGCCACCGGGGCAGCGGTTCCGGGGAAGGGCGGTCGAAGACCTCGCCGAAGTACCTGGCCTCGACGGTGGCCACGTGTTTGACCAGGCCGAGGAGGTTGGTCCCGGTCGCCGTCAGAGGTCGGCGGGCGTCGTACTCGGACAAGCCGTCGAGTTTCCAGAGCAGCGCCTCGCGGTCCCGACGCAGTCTCGTGTGCAGGTTGTCCTTCGCGAAATCATCGATCATGCGGCATGAGCCTGCCATGGGTTGCTCGTGGTCTCAAGATCCCGTAGGCGGTCCGCAACGGCTCCCGGGCCGTCGCTCGCACACCGTGGTGGGGACAACCCCAGGGCGGATCCACCCGCTGGCCGGACGGTGGTTCGAGGGCGACCGACCGTAGCGTCGACGGCATGAACTCCCCACAATCGAACGGAAGATCACGCCCCGTCAGGCGCCGGACCGGCGCTGCGGTGGCCCTGATGGCCCTTTCTGCCCTGGCCGCCACGACCGTGACGGCAGGGGTCGCGTCGGCGGCCCCGACGGACCGGTCGGACCACGGCGACCGCGGCCGGCTGGTCTCCGCACAGCTGACCGGCACCCTCGACAGCAAGGAGGCCGTCGCCACCGCCCTGACCGCCGCCAAGTACGACGCGGCCGCCGTCCGCTACGGCGTCGACACGTACCGCCTGGAGTACCGGACCGTCGACCCGCAGGGCCGGCCGACCACCGCCAGCGGCCTGCTGGTGCTCCCGCGCGGCGGTGAACACGAGCTGCGGACGGTCTCGTTCACCCACGGCACCGCCTCCTACCGCGGCGACGCCCCCTCCACCACGGCCAGGCCCGGGTTCGTGACCTCGCCCGCCCTCACCTACGCCTCCGCCGGGTTCGCCGCCGTCGCCCCGGACTACCTGGGCCTGGGCACCGGGCCGGGCACCCACCCCTGGATGGACGTGCCGTCCGAGGCCACCGCCTCCCTGGACATGCTCCGGGCGGCCCGCGCCTTCGTCCCGCGCACCGGCCGGACCCTGGGCCACGACGTCCTGGTCACCGGCTTCTCCCAGGGCGCCTCGGCGGCGCTGGGCCTCGCCCACGCCCTCCAGGCCGGCGAGGACCCCTGGTTCCGCCTCCGCGCCCTCGCCCCGGTCAGCGGCGGCTACGCCTTCCGGGAGGCCGAACTGCCGGCCCTGCTCGACGGCTCCCTGGAACCCAAATCGAGCGCGCTGTACGCCGCTTACCTGCTCGTCGCCTGGAACCGGCTGCACCACCTGTACGACTCCCCGGGCGAGGTGTTCCAGGCGCCGTACGACCGCACCGTCGAGGCGCTGTTCGACGGCTCGCACACCGGCCCGGAGCTGTTCGCCGGCACGCCCGGCACCGTCGGCGAACTGCTCACCCCGCGCGCCCTCGCGATGCTGCGCCACCCGACCGGCCGCTTCGCCGCGGCGCTCCGGGTGGCCGACGCCACCTGCGACTGGGCGCCGCGAGCCCCCGTCCGGCTCTACGCGGCCGAGGCCGACGAGCAGGCCGCCGACGCCAACACCGACCACTGCGAGGCCGCGCTGCGCGCGCACGGCGCGGACCCGGAGGTCGTCGACCTCGGCGCCCCGGACTTCGCGGGCTCCCGCCACCTGGGCTCCAACGTGGCCGCCACGGCCGACATCGTGCGCTGGTTCAGCGCCCTCGGCTGAGCGCCGCCCGCCGTGGCGCGAACGATTGAGGTACAACCGCCGGCCGTGACACGGCCCCCGCCCGCTCAGCCGGAGCGCAGCACCCGGAAGCGGTCGGGCGCCGCCGGATCCCGGTCGACCACCTGGACCGGCGGCCACGCCCACTGCCACACGCCGGTGCCGGGCACCCGGGTGAAGCGGATTCGCCCCCGGGTGCCCTCGACGTCGACCCGCGGCCAGGCCGCGGCGACGCGCTCCCGGTCCGCCCCGGCGGAACGCAGCACCTCGGCGAGGACGGTGACGGTGTCGTAGCCCTCGAAGGCGACGAAGGACGGCGCCTCGCCCAGCCGCTCCCGCACGGCCGCCGCGACGCGCTCGCCCGTGGCGCCCAGCCGCTCGGGCAGGCAGCGCAGGAACGGGACGGCCGCGCCCTCGTCGCCCAGCAGCTCCTGCCACTGCGTGAACTCCGGCTGCCCCGCCGGGGCACCGATCAGGACCCCGGCGAGGCGCCGGTCACGGCGGACGGCCCGGACGATCGGCACGGCCGGCTCGGGGTGGCCGACCAGCAGCAGCAGGGCCGTCGCGCCGTGCCGGGCGAGCTCCCCGGACAGCTCGGCGGGGGAGAGCGCGCCGGCGTCCAGCTCGACCACGGTGCTGCCGTGCGGAGCCAGCCGCTCGCGCAGGATCCGGGTTCCGGCGGCCCAGTAGACGCTCTGCTGGGCCGCCACGGCGATCCGGCGGTGGCCCGCGTCGAGGAGGAAGTCCGCGTAGATCCGCCAGCCGTGCGACTGGGCCGGGCAGAGCCGGGCGACCTGGTCCGTCGGCCCGTCGGTGAGCGCGTCCAGGACGGCCGAGGAGCAGAGGTACGGCACGCCGAGTGTGTCCGCCCGCGCGGCCACCGCCCGGGCGACCACACTGTGGTACTCCCCGGCCACGGCCACCACGCCCAGGTCCGCCAGTTCCTCCACCGCCGCCGCGGCCCGCTGCGGATCGGCCGCCGTGTCCCGGACCAGCAGCTCCAGCGGACGGCCGGCGATCCCGCCCGCGTCGTTGACGTCCCGGACGGCCGTCTCCAGCCCGGTGAGCAGCTGTCGGCCGGCCTCGACCCACCCCGGGCGGCTCAGCGGGACGAGGGCGCCGATCGGCACCGACGGACCGTCGACCCGCTCCGCACCGGCTGACGAAGGTGGCGTACTCATGGGCCGGCGTCTCCCGCCTGACGGTCCGGTGACAGGAGACGGCCCGGACCGCCGACCGGCGGGGCCGGGAGGCGCACCTGCGTGATCATGCCGGACATTGAATCCGGCCCCGGGCCCGGTGGGCAAGCGGTTTTCGCCGGAGCGCGCTGCGCCGGCCCCGGCGAAACCGGCCGTGGTCAGTCGCGGGCGAAGCACGGCGGTCGGTCCTGCGCGATGACGGCACCCGCGGTGTCGGGGATGTCACCGGGCACCTGTATGTTGATCAGTCGCCGACCCTGCCGCGCTCCCACCGGGATGCCGACGCCCGGGTCCGGCCCGGACCGGTGCGCGCATGGCGGAGGTCGGGCCGTCGGTGCGGGGGGAACTGCGGAGGGACCTCGGCCCGGGGCGGACAGCCGCTCACCGTCCCGACGTTCCCGAAGGATCCCGTATGACCGTTCCTGTCCCGCCCGACAGCCCGCAGCCGGGGGCGGCGCCCGCCGACGCCGACCCGGGGACGCCGCTGACCCCGGGGCAGGGCGAGGCTCCGGCACCGGCCGAGGCGCAGGGCGAGGCGCAGGTCGAGGCGCAGGGCCCCGCCGCGGAGCCCGCGCCCGCCGAGGTCGAAGGCGATGCCGACGCCGATGCTGACGCCGACGTGGTCTCGCTCACCAAGGCCGCGGCGCCCGTGCCCGCTGACGCCGAGTCCGACTCCGAGGCCGAGGCCGGGGTTACGGAGCAGGCCGAGGCCCATGGCCCCGCCGAAGAGCCCGCGCCCGCTGACGCCGTGCCCGCTGACGCCGCGCCTGCCGACGCCGCGCCCGCCGCGCCCGCGCCGGTCGGTGCCCCCGCTGCCATCGGAGCCGAGTCGCCGTTCGCGCCTCCGGCCGCGGCCCCGACCCCGGCCCCCGCCTTCGCTGCGTACCCGGCCCCGGCTCCGGTCGGTGCCCCGGGTGCCTCCGGTGCGTACCCGGCCGCGCCCTACTGGCAGGGGTACCCGGTGGTCCCGCCCCAGCCCCGCAACGGCCTGGGCATCGCGGGCATGGTGCTCGGGATCGTCGGCACCGTGCTCGGCCTGGCCGTCGTGCTGTTCTGGCTGTCCTGGCTGCCGGCCCTGCTCGCGCTGATCTTCGGCATCATCGGTCTGGGGTACGTGCGCAAGGGCGAGGCGACCAACCGGGGGGTGGCCCTGGCGGGCGTCATCCTGGGCGTCACCGGGCTGCTGTTCTCGGTCGGCGGCGGGGTGGTCTTCGCGGTGGCGCTGCACTCCGTGCAGGAGGACGAGAAGGCCGACGCGCGCGCCGCCCGGCTCCGCTCCGAGGCCGACGACCGCGCCGCCGCCGACCGGGCGGCGAAGGCCAAGGAGCGGCTCGACGCCGCGAAGAAGAAGTTCGAGGAGGAGCAGCAGGCGAGGGCCGCCGACGAGAAGGCCCGGCACTTGGGCTTCGGCCAGTCCTACACCTTCGCCGACGGGTTGAAGGTCACGATGGCCGCGCCGGCACCGTACGTCCCGGACGAGACCGTGTTCCCCGCGCCGAAGAACAGCACGATCATCCAGGTGCGGATCACCGTCACCAACACCGGCTCCAAGGACGTCTCGCTCGTCGGATCGGGGCTGCCCACCGTCAAGGACGCCAACGGGGGCCTGGTCACCGCGCTGATCGACGGCAGCGGCCGGATGAAGTTCATCGGCAACTCGCTGGCCCCGGGCGCGGAGGCCACCGGAGTCTCCGCGTACGCGCTGCCGAACGCCGCGGCCGACCCGTTCTCCGTCCAGTTCACCTACTACGGCAGCGGGCAGGGCATGAAGTCCGTGACCTGGACCGGCTCGCCGAACTGACCCAGGCTCCGGCGCCGGCTCCGGCACGCCGCGACCCCCGACCCCCGACCTTTGCGGGGCCGGGGGTCGCGGCGTGTGCGGGGCGCGGCGGGCGGTGGCGATGTGGCACCGACGGCAAATCGCCACCCTGGCCGGAATGATGACCCCGAGTCGGCCGAACTCACGATCTTTCGGACAGCGGACGATCAAGCTCTTGATCTACGGCCGGGTGGCTTCTACATTGCGGTGCAATGTCACACTGAGCCGACCGACGCGGCCTTCCTGGGGGACCGGTGCCGGACACCGCACAGCAAGTACCGCTCCAGACCACCGAGAAGCTGCCCCGGGTGTTCTACCGGCTGGCACTGGGCGACGCGCTCTCCACCTACGGGAGCCAGCTCGACCTGGTGGCGCTGAGCCTGTTCGCCTACGAGGCGGCCGGGAACGCACTCGGCACGGCCGGGTACCTCATCCTGCGCCTGACCGGCGGTTTCGCCGGTGGGCTGGTCAGCGGGCGACTCGTCGCCCGGGTCGACCGGCGGCGGCTGATGACGGGCTGCGCCCTCGCCCAGGCGGTGGCGCTGGTCGTGGTGGCCCTTGCCCCGGCGTCCGCGCGCATCCCGGTGCTCTACCCGCTCGCGCTGGTCTTCGGCGGCGCGGCGGCGGTGTGCGCCGTCGCGTTGCGCACCAGCATCCCGGAGATGGTCGGAGCGGAGCGCCGGGCCCGTGCCAACAGCCTGATGGCCAGCTGCCGTTCGGCCGCCATGGTGCTCGGCTTCGCCTCCGCCGGGGTGGTGGTGGCCTGGGCCGGGTTCCGCGCGGCGCTGCTGATCGACGCGTCGAGCTTCGTGGTCTTCGCCGCCGTGGTGCTCCGGCTGCCGCTGCGCACCCGGGCCGAACCCGCCGAGCAGGCGGCCGAGCGGGACGCCGACCCGGCCGCGACCGGCGTCGGGTCCGACGACGCTGCCGGCGGCGGCAAGACGGAACGATTCGGCAGCCGGTGGCAGGCCCTGGTCGTGCTGCGCGCGGCCCCCGTGGTCGGTGCGATGGCGGCGATCCGACTGCTGGACGCCTTCGGCTCCGCCGCGCACAACATCAGCCTGCCGGTCTTCGCCAACCAGCACGACCCCGGCAACCCGGCCGCGCTGCTGGGCATGTTCTGGGCGACCTGGGCGGTGGGGAACCTCGGCGCCCAACAACTGGTCTCCCGCCTCCTGCTGCGCCGGGGCATCGAACCGGGCGAGCGCGCCTTCGCCCTGGGCACCTGTCTGATGTCCGGCTGCTTCATCCTGGTCTTCACCGGGCTGCCGACTCCGCTGTTCCTCCTGGTGGCGATCGGGGCGGGGCTCGGCGACGGCTTCACCGAGATCTCGTACACCACCCGGATCCAGGCGCTCACCGACGAACGGCGCGGCCAGGCCTTCGGGTTGCTCGCCTCCGCCGAGAACGTCGGCATGGGCACCGGGATGCTGCTGAGCGGATCGCTGCTGGCACTGCTCAGTCCGCTGACCGTGGTCGGCGTCTCGCACGCTGTCCCGATCGTGCTGGCGCTCGGCTTCCTGGTCCTGGTCGGCCGGGCCCGGAAGCGCTGACCCGCGCGGCCCGGAGCCCGTTCCGCCGAACCACCGCACACCGCACGGCCGTTCACCCCAAGACCACCCATCGCCCGACCGCACCCGCGACCACCGTGCCACCGCACCCGCAAGTACCGCGCCACCGGATCCGCCGACGCCCCACCGGGCCACCGGCGACCCCGATCCGCCCACCCTCCGCAACCCGGGGCAGCCCTACCCGCGCACGCCCCGCACCGATCCGAAAGGTGCCGTCGCCGATGAGCCCCACCGGTTCCGAGCGCGCCCGGCTGCGCGCCCTGGAGGCCCGGCTGCTGCTGCGTCCCGAGGTCGCCGACTGCGCAGTGCTGCCGGTCGAGCGCGCCGACGGCCGCCGCGGTCTGCTGGCCTACCTGGTGCCCGCCACCGACACCGACCCCGTCGCGCTGCGCCGCCGGGCCACCGCCGCCCTGCTGGACGCCGACCCGGGCACCGAGGTGCACCTCCTGGACGGCATCGTCCGGACCGCGCTGGGCGAACCCGACCGCGCCGCCCTCGCCGCCGCGGCGGCCCGGCCGCCGGCCGGTCCCGGGCCCGCGCTCCGCCACCTGCGCGAACTCACCCCGAGCTGGCGGCCGTTCGGCGCCCCCGGCCCGGCCGCCGGTGCCAGCCCGGGCGGCCCGACGGCTGCCCCCTCGGAGCCCGGGGCCGTTGAGCCCGGTGCCGAGGAGCCCGGTGCCGAGGAGCCCGGTGCCGAGGAGCCCGGGACCGAGGAGCCCGGGACCGAGGCGGTCGGCGCCCCGCTGCCCGAGCCGGAGCCGGACGCGCCGCGTACCCTGCCCGAGGCCCTGCTGCGCGCCGCCGAGCGGCACCCGGACCGCGGCCTGCACCTGGTCCGGCCCGACGGCGGGGCGACCAGGCTGACCTACCGCCGGCTGCTGGAGCGGGCCCGGGAGACTCTCGCCCTGCTGAGCGCCGCCGGGCTGCGGGCGGGCGACCGGGTGATCCTCCAGGTGCCGGACCAGGAGGGCTACTTCACCACCCTGTGGGCCTGTCTGCTGGGCGGGGTACAGCCGGTCACGGTGGCCCGTCCACCGGCGTACGACCAGCCCAACCCCGTCCTGGAGAAGCTCTGGCACGCCTGGCAGACCCTGGCGGAGCCGCCGGTGCTCGCGGGCGGCCCGGCCGTGGCGGGCCTGGCCCGGCTCGGGGAGCTGTACCCGGCGCCCGGCCTGCGGGTCATCGCGGTCGACCGGCCCGTCGACGGCGGCGCCGTGGCCGTCGGCACCGGCGCCGGCGTCGAGCACGCCCCGGACCCCGGCGAGGTGGCGATCCTCCAGCTCTCCTCCGGCAGCACCGGCCGCTCCAAGGCGGTGCAGATCACCCATCGCGGCATCCTGGAGTACGTGGCCGGCGCGGTCGCCCAGGGCACCCTGCCCGAGGACGTCACCGTCAACTGGCTGCCGCTGGACCACGTCGCCGGGCTGCTGATGTTCCACCTGCGCGACGTGGTGCTGGCCGCCGACCAGGTGCAGGTGCCCACCGAGCTGGTGCTCGCCGACCCGCTGGTCTGGCTGGACACCCTGGAGCGCTACCGGGGCGCGCACTCCTGGTCGCCCAACTTCGGCTACCGGCTGGTGGCCGAGGCGGTGCGGGCGGCCGGCCCCGGCCGGCGCTGGGACCTCTCCTCGGTCAAGTCCCTGATCAACGCGGGGGAGCAGTGCACCGAGGCGGTGCTGGACGAGTTCCTGGCCGCCACCGGCCCGTTCGGTGTCCGGGCGGAGCACGTGCTGCTCGGCTGGGGCATGGCCGAGACCTGCACCGTCATCACCTACAAGCGCTACCACGAGGACGGCGCCCGCCGCCTGGTGCGCACCGACTCGCTGACCGGCCGGCTGGAGCCCGCGGACCCGGACTCCCCGGAGCGCGGCACCGCGTTCCTCAGCATGGGGCGCCCCGCCCCCGGCGCCCGGATGCGGGTGGCGGGCGAGGACGGCCGGGCCCTGCCCGAGCACCGGGTCGGCCGGCTCCAGGTCAACTCCGGCCGGGTGACACCGGGTTACCTGAACAACCCGGCCGCCGACGGCGACGCCTTCGTCGGCGAGGGCTGGTTCGACACCGGGGACCTCGCCTTCCTGGCCGACGGCGAGGTGGTGCTCACCGGCCGTCGCAAGGAGATCATCATCGTCAACGGGGTGCACCACTTCTGCCACGAACTGGAGGACGTGGTCGCCTCGCTGGCGGGGGTGCGCTCCGGGCACGTCGCCGCCTTCGGGGTCCCGGACGAACGCACCGGCACCGAACAGCTGGTGATCGCCTACGTGCCGAGCGACCCGGACGCCCCCGCCGCCCCGGTGGCCGCCGAAGTCCGCCAGGTGCTGGCCGCCCGACGGCAGCCGGCCCCCGCCCTGGTGCTGCCGGTGCCGGCGGCCGAGTTCCCGCGCACCACCAGCGGCAAGATCCAGCGCACCGCCCTGCGCGCACGCCTGCTCGACGGCGAGCTCGACGAGCACATCGTGGCGCTCGACCTGGCGGAGGCCAACGCCCGGACCGTGCCGGACTGCGTGCGCCGGATCGTCTGGGAACCCCGACCGGCGCCGGACGCCCCCGAAGCTCCGGAGAGTATCGAGGATTCCGAGAGTTCCGAGAGTCCCGAAGATTCCGAGGGTTCCGGGTCCGGGGGGCCGACCCTGCTGCTCGGCCCGGCCGGCCCCGGCACCCTCGCCGAGGCACTGGCCGCCGCCCTGCCGGGGGCCGTCCTGGTGGAGCAGCCGCCGACCGCCGACCCCGCGCAGTGGCGACGGGCGCTCGGCGCCGAACGCCCCGGGCGGGTGGTGCACCTCTGGGGCGCGGACGGCGGGCCCGCCTCACCGTCGGACGGCGTGCCGTCGGACGAAGCCCTGCTCGCCCTGCTGCGCGCCCTCGCCGACCGGCCGCCGACCGGTGAGCTGGTCACCGTCAGCGCCGGGCTGCACGCCGTACTGCCCGGCGAACTCCCCGACCCGGCAGCGGCGTTGACGGCCGCGCTGACCGCCGGGGCGCGGGCCGAGCAGCTGGTGCCCGCCGCCCGGCACATCGACCTGCCGGCCGGCCCGCCGACCGCCGAGGAGGCCGCCGCCCTGCTCGCCCTGCTGGCCGAGCCCCGGGCGGAGCCGGAGAGCGCCTGGCGCCGGGGCCGCCCCTGGGTGCCCCGGCTCGGACCGGTCGAGCCCGACACCGAGGCCGCCGATGCCGATGTCGACGCCGACGGCAAGGTCGAGGCCGCTGCCGCCGACGCCTGTTCGCTGCTCTCGCCCGGCGCCCGCTATCTGGTCACCGGCGGCCTCGGCGGGATCGCCGCCGAGCTGCTGCCCGGCCTGCTGCGCGACCACGGGTCCCGGCTGCTGCTGATCGGCCGCACCGACCTGGACGCGCCCACCGCCGAGGCGGCCGAACGCCGCGCCGCGCTGCACCGGCTGTCCGGTTACGGCGGCCGGGTCGACTACCGCCGCGCCGACGTGACGGACCGCGAGCAGCTGGCCGCCGTGGTCGCCGAGGCCGAACGGGACTGGGGAGCACCGCTGGACGGTGTGCTCCACCTGGCCGGCGCCTATCGGATCGCCCTGCTCTCCGGCACCGGCCCGGAGGACTGGCGGGAGGCGGTGCGCGCCAAGACCACCGGCACGGACCACCTCGTCGAACTCGTCCGGCAGCGCCCCGGCGCCCAGTTCGTCGGCTTCTCCTCCATGGTCGGCCTCCAGGAGGCCGTCGGCTCCACCGCGTACGCCGCCGCCAACCGCTACCTGGAGAGCGCGGTCGAACGGCTGCACCGGGAGACCGGCACCCCGGCCTGGACGATCTCCTGGGGCCTGTGGAGCCGGGTCGGCATGAACCGCGCCACCGACCACGAGCAGGCCTCCGCCGCCCGGGGCATCGCCGTGCTGAGCGCCGCGCACGGCCGCCGACTGGCCGCGCTGCTGCTGGCCGGCACCCCGGGCCGCTGGTACGCCGGGCCCGACCCGAGCGCCCCCGCCGCGCGCCGCCACCTGCTGGCCACCGCACCCCGGCCGATCGCGGAGGCGCCGACCGGCCGTACGGACGAGCACCGGCCCCCGCAGCCGACCGCCCACCTGGCCGCCGTCACGGACCCCGCTGCCCGGAACGCCCCGGCCGAGCTGCGCCGCACCGTCCTGGACGCCTTCGAGACGGTCCTCGACGCCCCGCTCGACCCGGCCCGCCCGCTGACCGAACTCGGCATCGGCTCCCTCCAGTTGATGCGGGTGCACGGTGCCCTCAGTGCCGCCCTGCCGACGCCCCCGGCACCCACCGAACTGTTCCGGCACCCCACCGTGGACGCCCTGATCGCCCACCTGACCGAGGCCCCCGCGCCGGCCCAGGCCACCGCCACCGGGGCGGCGGCCGGTGCCCCGGTCGGCGACGACCGCCGGATCGCCGTCGTCGGCCTGGCCCTGCGCTTCCCCGGCGCCGACACCCCCGAGCAGTACTGGCGCAACATCGTCGACGGCGTCTGCAGCACCACCCGGTTCACCGAGGAGGAGCTGGCGGCGGCCGGACTGCGCCCCGAGGAGTACCGGCACCCCGACTTCGTCCCGGTGACCGGGGCGCTGCCCGACACCGACCACTTCGACGCCGAGGCCTTCGGCATCAGCGGCACCGAGGCCGCGCTGATGGACCCCCAGCAGCGCCTGCTGCTGGAGATCTGCCGGCAGGCCCTGGAGGACGGCGGCTACGACGCCCCCGACCCGCACCGCCGGGTCGGCGTCTTCGCCGGCACCGGGATGACCCTCTACGCGCTGCGCACCTACTACCAGCACACCCTGGCCGGCACGGCCGACCCGGCCCAGCCGGTGTCCGCGCTGCAGACCGCGATCGGAAACCAGGCCGACTTCGCCGCCACTCGGGTCGCCTACCGGCTGGGCCTGACCGGCCCGGCGGTCGGCGTGCAGACCGCCTGCTCCACCTCGCTGGTCGCGGTGCACCTGGCGGCGCAGTCGCTGCTCGCCGGGGACTGCGACCTGGCCCTGGCCGGGGCCGCCGCCCTGCACATCCCGCAGGCCGCCGGATACCGCTACGAGGAGGGGTCGATCCTCTCGCCCGACGGCGAGTGCCGGGCCTTCGACGCGGAGGCCGCCGGCACCGTCGGCGGCAACGGCGTCGCGGCCGTGCTGCTCAAGCGCCTGGACCGGGCCCTGGCGGACGGCGACACCGTGCACGGCGTGATCCTCGCCTCCGCCGTCAACAACGACGGCGGGCTCAAGGTCGGCTACACCGCGCCCAGCGTGGACGGACAGGCGGCCGTGATCGGCCGGGCCCTCGACCTGGCCGGGGTGCCGGCCGAGAGCGTCGGCTACGTCGAGGCGCACGGCACCGGCACCCCGCTGGGCGACCCGATCGAGTTCCGGGCCCTGGCCCAGGCGTTCCGGGCCCGGACGCAGGCCGCCGACTTCTGCTCGCTCGGCTCGGTCAAGCCCAACATCGGCCACCTGGACACCTGCGCCGGAATGGCCGGGCTGATCAAGGCCCTGCTGGTGCTGCGGCACGGCACCGTCCCGCCGCTGGTCAACTTCGACCGCCCCAACCCGGCGCTGGAGCTCGCCGGGAGCCCGTTCCGGCTCTCCGCCGAGCGCCGCGACTGGCCGGCCGGCGCCACCCCGCGCCGGGCCGGGGTCAGCGCGCTGGGCGTCGGCGGCACCAACGCCCACCTGGTGCTGGAGGAGGCCCCGGCGGCGGCCGCGCCCGGCGCCGCCGACGGCCCCCGGCAGGCGGCGCCGACCGTCCTGCCGCTGTCCGCCCGTACGGAACAGGGCCTGACCGCCCTGGCCGGGCTGCTGCGCGACCGCCTCGCGGCCGGGCCGGCGCCCGCCCCCGGCGACCTGCTGCTCACCCTGGGCGGCGGGCGCCGCGCCCTGCGCCACCGGCTGGCCGTCACCGGCGCCGGTCCGGCGGAGCTGCTCCGCGGCCTGGAGGCCCATCTGGCGGGCCGCACCTCGGGGACCGCGCCGGTGCGCCGCGAGGCCCCGCGCGGTGACGTCCGGCCGGTGCTGCTCTTCACCGGCCAGGGCGCCCAGTACCGGGGCATGGCGGCCGGACTCCACCGCGCCTTCCCGGTCTTCCGGGCCGTGCTGGAGGAGTGCGACCGGCTGCACCGCGAGGCCTGGGACGAACCGCTGCTGCCACTGCTGCTCGACCCCGTGCCGGAGGGCGCCGCCGACGACTGGACCACCGAGGCCGCGCAGCCCGCGCTGTTCGCCCTGCAAGCGGCCCAGCTGCGGCTCTGGCAGGAGCTGGGACTGCGCCCGGCCGCGGTCGCCGGGCACAGCGCCGGCGAGTACGCGGCCTTCCACGCGGCCGGTGCCCTGGACCTCGCCGACGGGATGTTCCTCACCGCGCTGCGCGGCCGGCTGATGCACCGGGCGACCGCTCCCGGCGCCATGACGGCGGTGATGGCCGGCCCGCAGCGGCTCGCCGAACTCGCCGACCGGCTGCCCGGGGTGGAGCTCGCCGTGGTCAACGGCGCCGGCCAGTGCGTGCTGTCCGGCCCGCCGCGCGACATCGCGGCCGCCGAGGCCGTCCTGGCCGCCGAGGGCGTGACCACCGAACGACTCGCCACCGACCGGGCCTTCCACTCCCGGCTGCTCGACCCGGTGCTCGAACCGTTCCGCGAGCAGCTCGCCCGGCTGCGGCTGCGGCCGCTGACCGTACCGCTGGTGAGCAACCTGGGCGGCGAGGTGCTGGCCCCCGGCACCGTGCCCGCGCCCGAGTACTTCGTCCGGCAGACCCGGGAGAGCGCCCGCTTCGACCAGGTGCTCACTGCCCTGGACGGGCAGGGCCACGAGCTGTTCCTGGAGCTCGGCCCGCACCCGACGCTCACCGGCATGGGCCGCCGGGAGCTGCCGCACCGCCACTTCGTGGCCGGTGCCCGGCGCGGCGCCCCGCAGGAGCCGCAGTTCGACGCCGCGGCCGGGGCGCTGTGGTCCCACGGCGTCCCGATCGACTGGGCGCGGTTCGCCGCCGCCCGCGACTGGCCGGACGGCCCGGCCCGCCGGGTGCCCCTGCCGACCACCGTCTACCAGCGCCGCCGCCACTGGTTCACCGCCCCCGACCGGCCGACCACCGAGGACCCCGCCATGCACCAGGCACCGCCGCCCCAGCAGACCGCCCCGGCGCCCGTCGTCCCCGCGCCGGCCGTCCCCGCGCCCGCCGTTCCGGCCGCCGCCGCGAGCCCCGAGCAGCTCGCCGAGGAGGCGGTGCTGCGCCGGGTGCTGGAGCAGACGGCCCGCCAGCTGGGCCACGACGAGGGGGCGGTCGGCGCCGACGACCCCTTCTTCGACCTGGGCGCCGACTCGCTCGGGATGATCAACATGATCCGGGACCTGGAGCGCGCCTTCCGGGTACGGATCTCGATGCGCGAACTGTTCGAGGCGGCGGACACCCCGGCCCGGCTGGCCGGGCTGATCGCCGACCGGCTGGAGCCGGACGTCCGGGACGCGCTGCTGCCGGCGGCCGCTCCGGAGCCGGTCGCAGTGTCCGAGTCGGTCGCGGCCCCGGCTCCCCAGGCGGCCGCGCCCGTCATCCCCGCAGTGCCCGCCGCCCCCGCACCCGCCGCGCCCGCACCCGCCGCGCCCGTCCTCCCGGCGGTGCCCGCCGCGCCCGCACCCGCGCCCGTACCGGCCGTCCCGTCCGCCCCGGTGACCGACGGCACCGGCCTGATCGAGCGCCAGCTCGCGCTCCTCGGCCAGTTCTCCGACCTGATGCGCGACCAGCTCGGCCTGCTGGCCGGAACGGGGACGGCGACCGCGACCGCAACCGGGGTGGTGCCACCCGCGCCCCTCCAAACCGCGGCCCCCGTCGCCCTGCCACCGGCCGTCGCCCCGGCCGCCGAGGCCACCCCCGCGCCCGCCGTCCAGGCCACCCGCGCCCCCGCAACCCCAGCCCCGCAGGTGCACGGCCCCCGGGTGACCGTCTCCCGCGAGTCCGGCATGGCCGCCGGCGGCCTGACCGAGCAGCAGCGCGCCCATGTGGACGGCCTGGTCGCCCGCTTCACCGCCCGCACCGCCGCCTCCAAGGCGGTCACTCGCCGCCACCGCCGCACCCTCGCGGACAGCCGCGCCGTGGTCGGCTTCCGCTCCGCCACCAAGGAGATGCTCTACCCGCTCGCCGCCCGCCGGGCCCGGGGCTCCCGGCTGGAGGACCTCGACGGCAACACCTACGTCGACATCACCATGGGCTTCGGCGTCCTGCTCTTCGGCCACGACCCGGAGTTCGTCGCCGAGGCCGTCCGCGAGCACCTGGCCAGCGGGCTGCGGCTGGGCCCGCGCGGTCCGGAGACCGGGGAGGCCGCCGAGCTGCTGGCCGAGCTGACCGGCACCGAGCGGGTCGCCTTCGCCAACTCCGGCACGGAGGCGAACGCCGGGGCGATTCGGCTCGCCCGCGCCTTCACCGGCCGGGACAAGATCGTCATGTTCGAGGGCTCCTACCACGGCCACTTCGACCACACCCTGGGCCGGACGGTGGGCCACGGCGCCGACCGGGAGACCGTCCCGGTGTCGAGCGGCATCCCCGCCAGCGCCGTCGCCGACCTGATCGTGCTGCGGTACGGCGATCCGCAGAGTCTCCAGGTCATCGAGGAGCTCGGCGACCGGATCGCCGCCGTGCTGGTCGAGCCGGTGCAGAGCCGTCACCCGGGGCGCCAGCCGGTCGAGTTCGTCCGCTCGCTGCGCGAACTGACCGCCCGCCGCGGCATCGTGCTGCTCTTCGACCAGATGCTCACCGGTTTTCGGCCCCACCTGCGCGGCGCCGAGGGCTTCTGGGGCGTGACCCCGGACCTCTCCACCTACGGCAAGGTGCTCGGCGGCGGCTACCCGATCGGCGCGATCGCCGGGCGGGCCGACATCCTGGACGGGATCGACGGCGGCCACTGGGACTACGGGGACGACAGCTACCCGCCCAAGGACACCACCTTCTTCGGCGGCACCTACATCCAGCACCCGCTGGCGATGACCGCGGCCGGCGCCGTGCTGCGCCACCTCAAGGAGGCCGGCCCCGGCCTCCAGGAGCGGCTGAACGCCCGCACCGACGAACTGGCCGCGACCCTCAACGGGTTCTTCGAGGAGGAGGAGTTCCCGCTCCGGCTGGCCCACTTCGGCTCGCTGTTCCGGTTCGAGCCGCGGGCCGACGTGGAGCTGTTCTTCCCGGAGCTGCTGACCCGGGGGGTCTACGTCTGGGAGTGGCGCAACTTCTTCCTCTCCACCGCCCACACCGACGGCGACCTGGAGTTCGTGGTCGACGCCGTCCGGGAGTCGCTGCGCGGCCTGCGGCGCGGCGGCTTCTTTCCGGCCTCGCCCGGCGTGCGGGTCCCGGCCCCGCGCCCGGCGGCCGCCGAACTGGCCCCGTCCGAGCCGGAGACCGGCACCGCCCCAGTGCCGTACCACCCGGTGAGCGACCCGCAGCGCCCGGTCGACTTCAGCCTCTACTTCTTCGGCGACTACCCCCTGGACTCGCCGGAGGACGAGAAGTACCGCATCGTCCTGGAGAGCGCCCGCTTCGCCGACCGGCACGACTTCCACGCCGTCTGGCTGCCGGAGCGCCACTTCCACTCCTTCGGCGGGATCTTCCCCAACCCCTCGGTGCTGGCCGCCGCGCTGGCCCGGGAGACCAGCCGGATCCGGCTCAACGCGGGCTGCGCGGTGCTGCCGCTGCACCACCCCGTCCGGGTGGCCGAGGAGTGGTCGGTGGTGGACAACCTGTCCGGCGGCCGGGTCGGCCTGGGCTGCGCCAGCGGCTGGCACCCCAACGACTTCCTGTTCTTCCCGGAGAACTACGGCGGCCACAAGGAGCTGATGCACCGCCAGATCGACACCGTCCGGGCGCTGTGGCGCGGCGAGCCCTACCGCGGCCGCAACGGCAACGGGGAGCCGATCGAGGTGACCCTGCACCCGCGCCCGTTGCAGGAACAGCCGCCGATGTTCACCGCGATCGTCGGCAACCCGGACAGCTTCCGCGAGGCCGCCCGGCACGACCTCGGCGTGATCACCAACCTGATGACCCAGGACATCGCCCAACTCGCCGAGAACGTCGCCCTCTACCGGCGCACCCGGGCCGAGCACGGCCTGGACCCGGAGGCCGGCCGGGTTGTCGTGCTGGTCCACACCTACCTGGGCACCGACCTCGCCACCGCCCGCGAGCAGGCCTACCGCCCGTTCTGCCACTACCTGCGCTCCTCGCTCTCGCTGTTCGGGCAGATGGCCAACAGCCTCGGCCTGACCCTGGACTTCGAGCACACCCGCGAGGAGGACCTGGAGTTCGTGCTGGAGCGCGCCTACGAGCGCTACTGCGCCTCGCGCGCCCTGATCGGCACCCCGGAGAGCGTCGGGTCCGTACTCGCCGAGCTGCGGGCGGCCGGCGCGGACGAGATCGCCTGCTTCGTCGACTTCGGGCTCGCCCCCGACCTGGTGGCCGCCGGCCTGCCGCAGATCGACGCGCTGCGCCGCTCCACCGAGCGCGGTGCCGCACTGTCCTACGCGCAGCAGCGGATGTGGTTCCTGCACCGGATGCTGCCCGACGCCGCCCAGTACAACGAGGTCAAGGCCGTCGAACTGGACGGCCCGCTGGATCCGGAGGCGCTCGACACCGCGCTGCGCGCGCTGGTGGAACGGCACGTCGGGCTGCGCACCGTCTTCCGGGAGCAGGACGGCGAACCGTTCCAGCAGGTGCTCCCGGCACCGGACGGCCCGGTGCTGGAGCGGGTCCCGGTGCACGGGCCGGCCGAGGAGGCGGTGGCCGGGCTGGTGGCCGCCGAGGGCGCCCGCCGCTTCGACCTGGCCGAGGGCCCGCTGTTCCGCGCCGGGCTGCTGGCGACCGGGCCGGACCGGCACGTCCTGGTGCTGTCGATGCACCACATCGTGATCGACACCCTGTCCACCGTGGTGATCACCCGGGAGCTGGGGGAGCTGTACCGGGCGGCCCGGGAACGGCGGCCGCACCGGCTGCCCGCGCTCACCACCACCCCGGCCGCCGAAGCCGCCCGGGAGCGGGCCGCGGTGGCCGCCGGGGCGTACCAGGAGAGCCTCGACCACTGGCGCAAGGTGCTGGGCGGCGAGCTGCCGGTGCTGACCCTGCCCACCGACCGCCCCCGCCCCGCCGTACCGGACGGCCGCGGCCGCGCCCACGTCCGCCATCTGCCCACCGAACTCTCGGCAGGCGTACGGGAGTTGGCCCGCGACCGGCGTTCGACCCTGTTCATGGTGCTGCTCACCGCCTTCGCCGGGGTGGTCCAGCGCTACAGCGGCCAGGACGAGGTGGTGCTGGGCACCCCGCTGGCCAACCGGGCGGACGGCACCGAGGACCTGGTCGGCTTCTTCGTCAACACGCTGGCGCTGCGGCTGGACCTCTCCGGCGAGCCGGACTTCGCCGAGGCGCTGGACCGGGTCCGCTCCACCGCGCTGGACGGCTACGAGCACCAGCAACTGCCCTTCGAGGTCCTGGTCCAGGAACTGAACCCGCAACGGGACACCAGCCGCAACCCGCTCTTCCAGGTCATGGTCGAGTTCGAGAACCACGCGGTCTTCGAGCTGGACCTGCCCGGGGTGACGGCCCGCCCGCTGGACCATGTCGTCGACCGCTCCGCCTTCGACCTGGCGCTCTTCCTCACCAACCTCCCCGAGGGCATCCGCTGCCACGTGGAGTACGCCGAGACCCTGTTCGACCGGGCCACGGTGGACCGGCTGTTCGACGCCTTCGAGCGGCTGCTGGCCGCCGCCGTCGCCGACCCGGCCCGACCGCTAGCCGAGCTGACGGCCGCCCCCGCCGACCCGGCCCTGGAGTGCGGACCGGAGGCGGAGCCGACGCCCGCGCACCCGCTGGCCCGGGTGGCGGCCACCGTGGCCGACCGGCCGGAGGCCGTCGCGGTGGTCGCGGCCGACGGCACCGCGACCGACTACCGGACGCTGTACGCCAGGGCCGAGGAGCTGGCCCGCCGGCTGCTGGCCGCCGGGGTGCGCGAGGGCGACCGGGTGGCCGTGCTGCTGCCGCGCTCGGCGGACCAGGTGGCCGCGCTGCTGGCCGTGCTGCGGCTGGGCGCCGTGCTGGTGCCGATCGACCCGGTGCAGGGCGCGGAGCGCTGCCGGCTGATCGCCGCGGACAGCGCCCCGACCGTGCTGCTCACCGCCCGGGGCACCGACCTGATGGGCATCTCGCTGCCGACGGTCCACACGGACGCCGAGGCCGACGCCACGTCCTCGGCGGTGGAACTGCCGCCGCTGCCCGTCCCCTCCGCGCAGGCCGCCGCGTACCTGCTGTACACCTCCGGCTCCACCGGCCGGCCCAAGGGCGTGCTGATGCACACCCTCGCCCTGGCCTCGTTCCTGGTCTGGAACGTCGCCGACCACCCGGCCGCCCGCACCCTCCAGTACGCCTCCTGCGGCTTCGACGTCAGCGTCCAGGAGGTGCTGACCACACTGGCCGGCGGCGGCACCCTGCTGCTGATCGATGAGGAGACCCGCTACGACATCACCGCGCTGGCCGCCGTGGTCCGCGCCACCCGGGCCGAGCGGCTGCACCTGCCGTACACCCCGCTGGCCGCGCTGGTCGAGGCCCTCGGCGACGAACCCGTGCCGCACCTGCGCGAACTGATCCAGGGCGGCGAGCAGTTGCTGCTCACCCCCGCCCTGCGCGCCTTCCTGGCCCGCAACCCCGGCTGCGCGCTGGTCAACCACTACGGCCCCACCGAGACCCACGGGGTCACCTCCGGCCGGATCGACCCGGACGGGCCGGACCACGCCTCGATCGGCCGCCCGGTGCCGGGCAACCGGATCGTGCTGCTGGACTCCGCCGGGCGGCCCGTCCCGGCGGGAGCGGTCGGCGAGATCCACGCGATCGGCGTCCAGGTCGGGCTCGGCTACCACGGCCGGCCGCAGGAGACCGCCGCCGTCTTCACCGACACCCCGGAGGGCCGCCGCTACCGCACCGGCGACCTCGGCCGGTGGCGGCCGGACGGCACCCTGGAGTACCTCGGCCGGGCCGACCGCCAGGTCAAGGTGCGCGGCTACCGGGTCGAGCCCGGCGAGGTCGAGACCGTGCTGCGGACCGTACCGGGCGTGCGCGGCGCGGCCGTGACCGGACGCCGCACCCCGGCGGGCACCACACTGGCCGGGTACGTGCGGTGCGCGGCCGCCGACCTGCCCCGGGTCCGCGACCAGCTGGCCGACCTGCTGCCCGAGCACATGGTGCCGGGGCTCTGGGCCGCCGTCGATGAGCTGCCGTTCAACCTCAACGGCAAGCTCGACATCGCCGCGCTGCCGGAACCGCTGCCGCTGGGCGCCGGACTGGCCGCCGTCGCCCCGGCCACCGAGCTGGAGCGCACCGTGCAACGGCTGTGGGAGGAGGAGCTCGGCCGCCCCGCGGGCGTGGAGACCTCCTTCTTCGACCTCGGCGGCCACTCGCTGGCCGCCACCCGGCTGCTGAACCGGGTCCGCGAGGCCACCGGGCTGCGGATCGGCGTGCTGGACTTCTTCCGCCGGCCCACCGTCCGCGCGATGGCCGCCCACCTGCCGGCCGCCCAGGAGCGTCCGGCCCCGGCCTACGAGGAGGGCACGCTGTGACCGCCCCCGCCCCCGGCCCCGCCGCCGCACCCGGCCCCGCGTCCGGGCCCGCCCCCGCGTCCACCGGCACCGATCACGGCTGGGACCGCCTCCTCCGGTTGCTCGACGAGCGCGGGATCGTGCTGCGCACCACCGGCGAGCGGCTCGGCTACCTCGCCCCGGCCGGCGCGCTGGACGAGGAGGCCGCCGGGCTCGTCCGGGCGCACCGGGAACGGCTGCTGGCCGTCCTCACCGGCTCCGGCGCGGCGCTCGCCGCCGCGCCGGCCGGGCTGGCCCAGCACCGGCTGTACCGGATGCACGGCCGCTCCGCCGACCCGGCGGTGTGGAACATCACCCAGCGCATCACCCTGCGCGGGCCGCTCGACCCCGAGCGGCTGGCCGCCGCCCTCACGGCGCTGAGCGAGCGCCACGAGAGCCTGCGGACCCGCTACCAGGACACCGAGCTGGGCCTGCTCCAGCAGGTGCGGCCGAACACCCCGGTGGAGCTGCCGATCGAGGACCTGCGCACGCTCGCCCCCGCCGCGCGGGACGCGGCGCTTGCCGGGGCCACCTGGGCCGAGGGCGCCCTGCCGTTCGACCTGGACGGCGACCGGCTGCTGCGCGCCCGGCTGCTCCGCACGGCTGACGACGTCTGGGTGCTGCTGCTGTCGCTCCACCACATCGTGGTCGACGGCTGGTCCCTGGCCACCCTGCTGGCCGACCTGGGCGCGCTGTACCGCCGGGACGGCGCTCCGCTGCCGGACCCCGGCCGGATGACCGACCACGCCTGCTGGGAGCGGACGGTGGTCACCCCGGCCGCCGTCACCGAAGCCCTCGACCACTGGGCCCACGTCCTGGGGGACACCCCGCCGGCGGTGGACCTGCCCACCGACCGGCCGCGCCCCGACCAGCGCTCCGGGCGCGGCGGCACCCTCGCCTTCCGCGTCCCGGCGGCGCTGGCCGAGGCGGTGGGCCGCTGCGCCGCCTCGCGCTCCACCACCGCCTCGGCGGTGCTGCTGGCCGGCTATGCCCGGCTGCTCGGCGAGCTGACCGGGGCGGCGGAGACCCTGGTGGTGCTCTCGTACGCCAACCGCACCCGGCCGGTGGACGAGCGGGTCGTCGGCCTGCTCACCACCGGCCTGCCGATCCGGCTGCCCACCCGCCCGCCGGGCGGGTTCGGGGCCGCGGTGGACACGGCGGCGAGGGCGGTGGCCACCGCCCTGGACCACGCCACGGTGCCCTTCGGCCACCTGATCGAACCGCTGCGCGAGCGCGGCGTCGGGCTGCCGGCCGGCTACCCGCAGGTCCTGCTCGCGGTGCAGAGCACCCCGGCGATCGCCCTCGACCTCCCCGGCCTGGCCGTCGAGGTCGAGGACGTGCCGGGCCCGTCCACCCGCGCCGACCTCTCCGTGCTCCTCACCCCGGACGCGGACGGCTACGCGGGCCTGGCCGAGTACGACGCCGACCTGTTCGACCCTCAGACGGTGCGGTCCTGGCTGGAGCGGATGGTGGCGGGCCTGGCCCGGGAGCTGACGGACTGACCGCCCCTAACCCCCCCAGACCGTCCCTAACCCCCCAGACCGCCCCTGACCGGCCCTGGGCGCCGCGCGGCGTGCGACGCGCGGCGCCGAGTCGCGCCCCGGCTCAGGGGGATGAGGGATCGGTGGGGAAGAGGACGGGGCTGAGCAGGTACGGCACCCGGCCCGGGCCGGGCTGGTTGCCCAGCCGGGGCCGCAGGGCGGCGACCAGTTCGCCGACGAGCTCGGTGAGTTCGTCCGGGCTGAGCCAGAGCGTGCCCTGGCGGTAGGAGACCGAGTCGGCGGTCGGGTTCGCGCCCTCGCGGTCGAGGTAGGCGTTGAACTCGGCGATGAGGACGGCCATCGCGGCGGCGAAGCCGCGGCGGTGGTCCTCCAGGGACATGGTCGCGGCCGCTTCGCCGTCGATCGAGGGGCGGTCGCGGCGCAGCCGGTAGCGGCGCTCGACGACATTGCGGACGCGGCGCTCCTCGGCCACGTCGAGGAAGCCGGCCTCCGCGAGCAGGGCCACGTGCCGGTAGACGCTCACCTTGGGCACATCGGGCAGCCGGGCGGACAGTTCGCCGGTGGTGAGCTCGCGTCCGCCGGACAGGGCGTGCACCACGCGGAGGCGTACTGGGTGGAGAAGCAGTTCGGCGGTGTCCATGGCGCCACTATTTCATGAGTGATACCGTTATCGAAATTGAAACCGTGGTTGGGGGAGCGCAGCGGATGAGACGGGAAACCGGACGTGCAGTGGCCGTGAACGGGCGCTCCGTCCATGTCGAGGAGTCAGGTCGGGGCGCCGACTGGGTGGTCTTCGAGGCCGGAGCGGGCCTCGGCCGGACCAGCTGGGACGCGGTCCTGCCGCTGCTGGCCGACCGTGCCCGGCTGGTGGCCTACGACCGTGCCGGGTTCGGCCGCAGCGGCCGAATCGCGGGTCGGCTGGGCATCGACGACCTGGCCGCCGACCTGGCCGCGTTGATCGGGGAGGTGGTCCCGCGATCGTCCTCTCCGGTGCTCGTCGCGCACAGCATGGGCGGGCTGGTCGCGCGCCGCGCGGCGGACAGCCTGGGCCTGCGGCTGCGCGGCCTGCTGCTGCTCGACCCGACACCGGAGAGCGCACCCGTCTACGACCGGTTCGACCGGACCGCCGGGAAGGTCGACCGGGTGCTCGCCGTGACGCAGGCGCTGGTGCGGCTGCGCCCACTCGCCCGCCTGGGCAGCGGGAACCTCCGGCGCGCGTTTCCGGCCGACACCTACGCGACCATGCTCGCCGAGGACCTCGTCCCCGCCGGGATCGCGCAGACCAGGAAGGAGCTCAGGGCCGTGGTCGAGGCCATCCCCCGGTTCCGCGCCGAGCCGCCCGGCCTCCCGAGCTGCCCGACCGTACTGCTCTCGCCGTCCCGCCCCGACCGGGGCCGCGCTGCGCAGCGCACCGCCATGACCGCCCACCAGCGGCAGTGGGTCGCGACCCTGCCGGACGGACTGTTCGACGTGGTCGACTCGGGCCACCTCATCCAGGCCGAACAGCCGGGGGCGGTGGCGCAGGCGGTCGGCCGCCTCCTCGACCGGACAGGTCCTCGTTGATCCGTCCCTTCCCGGAGTTCCCGGAGCCCACCCACCCGTGGGGCCCCGGGGCCCTCCCGAAGGCTCGGCTTGCACGTGTCCGCCGACCGGGTGAGCCTGGAGTTGGCAGCCCGTACGGGGCGCGGGCAGGTGCGCCGGGCGTCAGAAGGACGCGTCGAGTCGCGGACCGCGTCGCACCACATGGATCCCCCGCGTCGCACCGCACGGAACCCACAGTGCTGAGGAACCGTCATGCCGCTGTTCACCGGTCCCGTTGACGACCCGCTCGCGTTCAACAACAACCCGTCCATGCAGGACGCCCTGGACACCACGCGGCAGCAGCTGTCGGACGCCGGCACCCCGACGGTCGACGACCTGGCCGTCATCGTCGTCGCGCTGACCGGGTTCGAGGGCGGGCTGAACCACCCCTGGGCGGCGATCCGGGACCAGGACGAGTGCTACTCGGCCAGCCTGATCAAGATCGCGGCGATGTACACGGCCTTCGACCTGCGGTCGAGCGCCGACCAGCTGGCCGGCGACCTGGGGCTGACCACCTGGCCGGCCATCGAAGCCGCACTGAAAGCCACCTTCGACCCGGACATCGGCACGCACACGCCGTCGCAGATCAAGGTGTCGACGGCGTTGCGCGCCGAGGACAAGGCCAGGCGGCCGAACTATTCGGCCGTTCTCCGACTCGGACCCTCCGGTGGGGTCTTCACCGTCGACTTCACTCCGGCGCAGGTGGCCGCGTTCGAGGACATGATGGTGCAGCAGAACGACCCGGGGGCCACCACGACGATCCACGGTCTGGGATACCCGTACCTCGACGGCAAGCTCGCCGACTCCGCCCTCTTCGACAGCGCCTCCGCAACGGGGCTGTGGCTGGCGGGCGACTACGCCGGGATCTGGCCGGCCGCGCGCATCCCGTGTGTCAACGACGTGGACACGGCCCAGGGCACCACCGCGCGGCAGCTCGTCAGACTGCTGACGCTCCTGGCGGACGACAAACTCGTCGGGCCGACGAGCAGCCAGGACATGAAGGCACTCATGGCCCGGGCGGGCACGTTCTTCGCGTCCACCAGCCCGCCGATCTGGCCCCCCGGCGGACAGTTCGTCGCCACCCACGGCAAGGTCGGCATCGGCTCGTTGAAGACCGGCCAGACCGTGCTCTCCGAGGGGATCCTCGTCAGTGACACCGTGCGGGGCAGGAGCTTCGCCGTCGTGTACCAGAACGTGATCCAGGACGGCCTGACACAGCGCCAGGCACTCGTACCGGTGGCGACGCTGATCGAAGCCGCCCTGAACGCCTTCTGACACCGGCACCTCCGCTCCCCGGCGAACGCGCAACCTGGACCATCCGGGCAATCGGCGCACGGACGGTGGGGACCGCCCCCGGCCGGTGCCGGGGCGCGGTGTGACCCGTCCGGCGCAGCGTGGCGCGCGGGGAGGGCGGGAGGCTGCGATCTTCGGAGGGACCCGGCGGTGCCCGACTGCCGGGTCCCGTTGTTCCGAGACCGTGGAGGCCCGGATGTGGCAGGCTCCCCCCGCCCCCGTCAGCCGTGAGTGGCTTCCCGTCCTGGACATGCCGGCGCCCGCCGCGCAGAACCGCTGGACGGTGCTGCTGCGCCTGCTGCTGCTGATCCCTCAGTTCGTGGTGCTGTGGGTGCTGTCCCTGGTGGCGTTCGTGGTCACCGTGATCGGCTGGTTCGGTGCGCTGGTGCTCGGGCGGCTGCCCGGCTTCGTCGCGGACTACCTCACCGCGTTCGTCCCGTACGAGGCGAGGGTCACCGCGTATCTGATGCTCACCGTGGACCGTTACCCGCCGTTCCGGTTCAGCGCCCCCGAGTACCCGGTGCAGGTCGAGCTGCGGCCCGGTGAACTGAACCGGCTGGCCGTACTCTTCCGCATCATCCTGGTCATCCCCGCCTCGATCGTGCAGGGCCTGTTGCACGCGGGCTGGTGGATGGTCTCGTTCATCAGCTGGCTGGTGGTGCTGATCCTCGGCCGGATGCCGCAGCCGCTGTACGAGGCCACGACCGCGATCCTGCGCTACCAGCTGCGGTACACCGCCTACCTGGTGATGCTCACCTCCGCCTACCCCAAGCGGCTGTTCGGCGAGGAGCCGAACAGCGAGCCCGAGCGGGTGTCGGCCACCCGTCCGCTGGTGCTGAGCGGCGGCGGGCGCGGGCTGGTGGTCCTCTTCCTGATCCTCGGCCTGGTCTCCTGGGCGACCAGCTCGGTCACCACCTCGGTGAACACCGACGACAACGACGAGGACAACGGCGTCAACCCGACCCAGCACGTCATCGCCCCGCTCGTGCCCGGCCCGCACTGACGGCGGGCGGCCGGGCGGCCGGGCGTCAGGGCCGGTGGACCGGGGCGGCCTCCTGCGCGGCCTGCTTGACGGCGGCGATCAGCTGGTGGCGGCGGGCGCGCAGCTCCTCGGGGCGGACGGCGAGGGAGACGCTGCCGATCACGGAGCCGTCCGTACCGAGCACGGGGGCCGCCAGGCAGGCCAGGCCGGGCCGGGCCTCCTCGACGTCCAGGGCGACGCCGGTGCGGCGGATCCGCCGCAGCTCCTCGTCGAGCCGTTCGACGGAGGCGATCGTGTGCGGGGTGAAGCGGCGCAGGCCGGGCTGCTCCAGGTAGCGGCGGCGGGCGGCCGGGCCGGCAGCGGCCAGGGCGATCTTGCCGTGGGCGTAGGCGTGGGAGCGCGGGTCGACGCCGACGGTGAGGTCGGGCCGCTGGTCGCCGTCGGCGGCGACGGTACGCACGTCGGCGATCACCAGGCCGTCGCCCTGGTAGGCGACGTAGTTCGCCGAGGCGCGGGTGGTGTGCCGCATCCGGGCCAGCACGCCGTCGATGCCGTCGGTGAGGCCCATCTGCCGCTGGAACGCGCGGTGGAGGGCGGAGACCTGGTAGCCGAGGGTGTAGCCGCCGTCGGTGCGCACCAGGTAGCCGCGCTCGGTGAGCGGGGCGAGGAGGGTGTAGGCCGTCGACAGGGCGCAGCCGAGGCTCCGGGCGAGCGCCTTGGCCGGGACGGGCGAGGGTGACCCGGCGACGAGTTCCAGCACCTCCAGGGTGCGGTCGGCGGCGCGCGGCCCGGTCTGCCCGGCCATGGCGGGGTGCTCCTCCTGCTGGTGCTGCGTGACCCGTCCAGTCTGCCGGGGGCCGGACCGGGGGAGGCCACCGGCCCCCGGTCCGGCCCGCTCGGCGTCCGGGCCGGGCCTGGCTGGGACGTGCCCGGCTGGGCTCAGCCCTCGCGCGGGGTGATCTCGCCCATGAGGTCCCAGCCCTCGCGGTCGGGGAGGTCGACGCTGATGATCCGGGGCTTGGCGGCGACCGCGCCGGACAGCGTCTCAATGGCCTGCCGGAAGTGCGCCGACTCGACGTGCGCCCGCCCGGCCTCGCCGTCCCGGAACCCCTCCACGAGCACGTACTCGTTCGGGTCGTCCACACTGCGGGACCAGTCGAAGAACAGGTTCCCCGGCTCGGCACGGGTGGCCTCGGTGAACTCGGCGACGATGTCGAGCCACTGCGCGCTGTGCTCGGGGCGGACGGGGAACTTCACGGTGATGAAGATCATGGCGCTCTCTCGGGTCGGGGAGACGGTCGAACCCCCACCCTGCCCGACCGCCGCCCGGCCCGGGGAACGCACGGCACCGCGATTCCACCCATGCCGGAAACCGTCCCTGCCGGGGCCCCGCGGCGCCGCTACGGCAGGAGGCGGTTGGGGGAGGGGAGATGAGTGATCGGCTCGTCGGCCCAGGAGTAGACCTCCAGGTAGGACAGCCGGCCCTCGGTGACGAAGACCATGACGCCGCCGATCGGGGTGCCGTCGGCGTCGACCACGGTGGCCTCGGCGGCGGGAGTGTCGGTGACGGGTGCGGCGGGTGCGGCGGTCGGGTCGGCCAGGGCCAGGTCCAGGCTGGGGCAGGGGCACTCGCAGCCGCCGGTGACCCGCAGGTGGGGGATCTGGGCGCGCAGGGCGCGGAAGGCGGGGGTGTCCGCGGCGAGGAGTGACTCCAGGAGGGCGACCGCCTCGGCGGGGAGGTGGTCGGCGGGGAGGCGGTCGTCGGGCTTGCGGTCGTCGGGCTTGCGGTCGTCCATGGGGAGGAGCCGATCATCCGTCCGGAGGGGACGTCAACCGGGTTGGGGGGGGAACGGCAACGGGCGGGGGCCGCCCCGCGGGGGGGGGGGGGGGCCCTGGGGGTAGGGCAAGGCGGGCGGGTTTGGTACACCCCCTCCCCCCCGTAGGGGGCGCCCACACGCGGGGGGGGGCCCCACCGGCCCCCCCCCCCCCCCCCCCCGGCGGGACGGGTGCGGCGCCTGGCGGTCAGGCCAGGACGGCCGGCTTGAGCACCTCCTCGCACCACTGGCGGAAGCTCGTCGGGCTCGCGGTCCGCGGGGTGCGCTCGACCCCGGCGTCGAGGCCGTCGTCCTTGGCGCGCATCATGTCGAGGTAGCCGTTCGCCAGCGCCTCGCTGTAGCCCTGGCCGGCGAGCGAGGCGCGGAAGTCGTCCAGCGACTGGCGCTCGTAGCGGACCGGGCGGCCGAGGACCTCGGACATGACGCGCGCCATGTCGTTCGCGGAGAGGTCCTCGGGGCCCAGCACCGGGACTTCGCCGGTCCCCGTCCAGGAGCGGTCGAGCAGCAGGTCTGCGGCGGCCGCGGCGATGTCCCGGGTCGCCGCCAGCGGCGCCGGGCGGTCGGCGGCGACGGTGGAGGTGTACACGCCGCGGTCCCGGATCGAGGCGCTCTGCCACAGCAGGTTGTCCATGAAGGAGGGGTTGGCGAGCGCCCGGTAGGCCGCGCCGGTGCCCGCGAGGAGGTCGTCCATGGCCAGGGAGGCTGTCACGTGCCCAGCGCGGTCGGCGACCGGGGTGCCGCGGCCGAGTGCGGAGACGCCGACGACGTGCCGGACGCCGTGGGCGGTGAGGGCCTCGGCGGCGGCCCGGGTGAACCCGGAGTAGACGGTGTCCAGGCTCGGCGCCTGCCGCGTGGGCGGGACGACCCAGAAGACGGCGTGCGCGCCGGTGAAGGCCCGGTCGACGACCTCGGGGTCGTCGTGGGAGCCGGCGACGACGTCGACGCGGGCCCGGACGGCCTCCGGGAGCCTCGCCGGGTCGCGTACGACCACGCGCAGTTCCTCGGCGGCGGCGCGCGGTCCGGTGAGCAGGAGGTCGAGGAGTCGGCCGCCGATCTGGCCGGTGGGAGTGGTGATGACGATCATGTGTCGAGTCTCGGGCCGGCCAACTGCGGCGTCCAATACCCTTCCTGGGCATTGATACCTTCCAGGCATGGATCTCGACCTGCGCAAGCTCCGCTACTTCGCGGCGGTCGCCGAACACCGGCACTTCGGCCGGGCGGCGGAGCAGCTCTTCATCACCCAACCCGTCCTCAGTCGTCAGATCCGGGCCATCGAGCAGGAGTTGGAGTGCACCCTGCTGGTCCGGACCACGCGCAGCGTGGAACTGACCCCGGCCGGCCGACAGCTCCAGGAGGAGGCGCGGGGGATCCTCGCGGCCGTCGCCGCGGCGGTGCAGCGCGTGCACGACGCCGACAAGGGCACCCGGCGGCTGGTCGTCGCCTTCTCACCCGGCCTGCACGTGTCGGAGGCGATCCGCGCGTTCGCGCTGCGACACCCGGACGTCGAGACCGACCTCGTCCCGGCGCGCTGGTGGGAGCAGGACGCGCCGCTGCGCGACGGCCGCTGCCAAGTGGCCTACCTGCGACGGCCGTTCGACGACACGGGGCTGTGCACCATCCCGATCGGCCACGAGCCCCGGGTCGCCTGCCTGCCCGCGACGCACCCGCTGGCCGCCCGCGCCGAGCTCACCACCGCCGACCTCGTCGGCGAGCGGATGCTCGACGCACCGGTCCGGCGGACGGCCTCCCTGGAGGAGAAGTTCGAGCTGATCGCCTCCGGGCACGGCATCGCCCTGCTGCCGCTGAGCGTGGCGCGCTCCTACGCCCGGCCCGACCTCGTCCACCGGACCGTCACCGACGTCCCCGGGGTCGAGACCTGCCTGGCCGTCCCGGCCGACCTGGCGGACCTGGCCGACCGGCGGGGCAAGCCGCTGCGCGACTTCCTGGAGATCGCCACCGCCACGCTGCGGCCCGCCTGACCGCGCCACCCGCCTGACCGCACGGCGCGCCTATCGGCCGGGGCGCCCGGGCGGGAAACCGCGCGACGCCGACCTGCGGAGACGGCTACGCTGCCCCGGTGATCGAGGACAGAGCAACGGACCGGGGCAGCGTGACCACGGTGCGGCGGATCGGGGACACCATCCGCCGGCCGGTCGGGCCGTGGACGCCCGCCGTCCACGCGCTGCTGGCCCACCTGGAGGCGGCGGGCTTCACCCGGTCCCCACGGCCGATCGCCCTCGAGGGCGGCGAGGAGGTGCTCTCGCTGCTGCACGGCGAACCCGCCTTCGCGCCCTGGCCGGCCGTCCTGCGCTCCACCACGGGCGTCCGCGCCCTCGGGCGCTGGCTGCGCGAGTACCACGACGCCGTCCGGGACTTCCGCCCGCCCGCCGGGGCGAGCTGGCAGGGCGCGGAGCAGGAGTGGCGGCCCGGCCTGGTCATCCGGCACGGCGACCTGGGCCCGTGGAACGCCGTATGGGACGGCGACCACCTGGCCGGCTTCATCGACTGGGACTTCGCCGCGCCCGGCCACGCCGTCGAGGACCTCGCCCAACTCGCCTGGTACGCCGTGCCGTTGCGCTCCGTCGAGCAGCAGCGCCGGGCCGCCGTCAGCGGGCCCGGGGTGCTGCGGGAGCGCCTGGACGCGCTGTGCACCGCCTACGGTGAGCGGCCGGAGGCGGTGCTCGACGCCCTGGACGCGCTCCAGACCCGGGAGGCGGCCCGGATCGAGCGGCTCGGCGGGCGCGGCGAGCAGCCGTGGGCCGCCTTCCTCGCCCGCGGCGACGCCGCCGAGATGACGGCCGAGCGCCGCTGGCTCCGCGCCGAGCGCGCGACCCTGCTCGAGGGCTGAGCCGGCTGAGTCGGCCGGTGCGGCCGGTTCGGCCGGGGTGCGTCCAGCCAGCCGGGGTGCGTCCAGGGCTCGGGGCTCAGACCAGGCCCAGCACCAGCTTGCCGGTGTTCTCCCCGCGGAAGAGCATCCCGAGGGTCTCCGGGAAGTCCGCGACCGTGCCCTCGACCAGGTGCTCCTTCACCTTGATCCGGCCCTCGCCGATCCAGCCCGCGATCTCGGCCGCCGCCTCCGCGTACCGGCGGGCGTAGTCGAAGACCACGAAGCCCTCCATCCGGGCCCGCCGCACCAGCAGCGACAGGTAGTTGGACGGGCCCTGCACCGAGTCCTCGTTGTTGTACTGGCTGATCGCGCCGCAGACCACCACCCGGGCGTGCATCGCCAGCCTGGTCAGCGCGGCGTCCAGGACCGGGCCGCCGACGTTGTCGAAGTAGACGTCGATGCCGTCCGGAGCGTGGGTGCGCAGCGCCTTGCGGACGTCCTCGGCGCGGTAGTCGATCGCCGCGTCGAAGCCGAGCTCCTCGGTCAGCAGCGCGCACTTCTCCGGCCCGCCGGCGATCCCGACCACCCGGCAGCCCTTCACCTTGGCGATCTGCCCGACCATGGTGCCGACCGCCCCGGCCGCGCCGGAGACCACCACGGTCTCGCCCTCCTTGAGCGCGCCGACCTCCAGCAGCCCGAAGTAGGCCGTCATCCCGGGCATCCCGAGCGCCCCGAGGTAGGTGGGAAGCGGGGCCAGCGCGGGGTCGACCTTGACCACGCCCTTGCCGTCCGACACCGCGTAGTCCTGGACCCCGAAGGAGCCCACCACGTGGTCGCCGACCCGGAACTTCGGGTGGTTGGACGCGACCACCTCGGCCACCGCCCCGGCCCGCATCACCTCGCCCAGCCCCACCGGCGGCAGGTAGGACGGCCGGTCGTCCAGCCACCCGCGCATCGCCGGGTCCAGCGACACGTACCGCGTCCGCCCCAGGAACTCCCCGTCCCCGGGCACCCCCACGGGCTCCTCCCCGTACGCCCAGTCCTCCGGCCGGACCTCCCCGACCGGTCGACGGGCAAGGCGGATCTGACGGTTGACGTCGGTCATGACGACTCCTGGTGGCGTACTCGCATGCTGGAAGGACAGGTGCCGAGTCTAAGCAAGCGCTTAATCATATGACTAGTGAGTGTCCGGATTCAGTGGGTCGGGCGTGGTGAAGCGCGGAGGAGGGGGTCGAGGCACCGATAGTCTTTCCGCCGGGCAGCCCCCGAGCGCGGAGACCGGCGCCGGAGAGGAGAACGGCCAGTGAGCACAGCGCAGATCGGTCCCGGCGACTACAGCCAGGTACCGAATCCGGAGCAGGCTCTGAAGTACGCGATTCAGCACATTGCGGGTGAACGCGTCGAGCTCATCGACGGTGTCATCACCCCCGTGTCACCGTCCTGGGCGCATGAGCGCGCCACCGCTCTGATCGGCAAGCAGCTCGGCCGCCGCATGGACGAGCTGGGCCTGTTGGCGGGCTCGGGCGATCTCGATCTGCCGGGCACGCAGGACTTCTACCTGCCGGACATGGCCGTCCTGCCGGAGGAGCTCTTCGAGTCGGCGGGAGCCCTGCTGCCGGACCAGACGCTCCTGGTGGTCGAGGTGACCTCGCCGTCGAACGCCGACACCGACCGGACCGTGAAGCGCCGTCGCTACGCGCAGTTCGGCGCTCCGCTCTACCTGCTGGTGGACCGCCAGGAGGGGGCCTGCACGTTGTTCTCCCAGCCGGGCGAGCTCGGCTACACCCGGGTGGAGGGCCCGCACCCGTTCGGCGTGCCGGTACGGCTCCCCGAGCCCTTCGAGGTGGACCTCGACACCACCAGGTTCTGAACCGCCGTCCGAGCTCAGTGCTCGACCGGCAGGCCGGTGAGGGCGAAGCAGGCGCCGCCGCCGTGGTGGGGGTCGGTCTCGCGGGCGACGAGGTCGGCGCCGTGGGCGCGGGCGATCTGGCGGGCCATGGCGAGGCCGAGGCCGGAGCCGGGGAGGCTGCGGGCGGTGTCGGAGCGGTAGAAGCGGTCGAAGACGTACGGGAGGTCCTCGGTGGCGATGCCCGGGCCGTGGTCGCGGACGGACACCTCCAGGGTGTCGCCGCCGTCGCCGGCCAGCGCCACCCGGACCTCCACCGGTCCGCGTCCGGCGCCGAACTTGGCGGCGTTGTCGAGCAGGTTCCCCAACAGCCGCACCAGCCGGGCGGGGACGCCCGGCACGACCGCCTCGGCGGCGCCCGGTCCGACGGCGAGGGTGAACTCCTGGCCCGGCCAGTGCCCGCGCGCCGAGGTGACGGCGTGCTCGACCAGGGGCAGCAGGCGGAACCGCTCGACCAGGGCCTGGGGCTCCTCGTCCCGGGCGAGTTCGACCAGGTCGTTGACCATGCCGGTGACCTCGCGCAGCTGCCGCCCCAGGGCGGTGGCGGCCCGTTCGCGCTGGGCGTCGGTGAGCCGGTCGCCGCGGGCCAGCAGTTCGGCGTTGGTGCGCAGCGCCGTCAGCGGGGTGCGCAGTTCGTGCGAGGCGTCGGAGACCAGGCGGCGCTGGGCGGTGACCGAGCGTTCCAGCGCGTCGAGCATGGTGTCGAAGCTCTCGCCGAGCCGGCTGACCTCGTCCCGGCGGCGGCCGGTGGCCGCGTGGGAGGTGATCCGGTGGTGGGGGTCGCCGGTGGCGGTGATCCGTTCGACCGTGGCGGTGAGCCGGGTCACCGGGCGCAGGCCCGTCCGGGAGACCCACCAGCCGAGGAACCCGGCCGCCAGTACCCCGGCGGCGCCGAGCCCGGCGAACGCGGCCGCGGACTGTCGTACGGCGCGGTCCACCCCGTCCGAGCGCAGCACGACCTGGAGGGCGGTGCCGCCCCGGAAGGGCGTGACCAGCATCCGGGCCGGGAACCCGGCGACGGTGGCGGTGCTGAAATAGGCGGCGCGCTGCCCGGCGGCGACCTCGCGTACGGCCGGGGTGACCGGGAACAGGTACGGGGCGACGGCCGTCCGGGGGTCGCGGGCCGGGTCGGCCGGGACGATCTGGGTGCAGGCCGGGGCGGCCAGGTAGCGGCACTGCCCGGAGAGCACGCCCGGCGGTTCGGTGCCCTGCTGCTGGAGGGCGACGGTGGCGGCCTGGGTGAGTTCCAGCTCCAGTTGGTGGGTCAGTTCGTAGCGGATCACCGCGAAGGCGGCCCAGCTGAGGCCGAGGGCGACGGTGGCGACGGCCAGGGCGGTCGCCACGGCGAGCCGGACGCGGAGGGTCACGAGTCTGCGGCCAGGCGGTAGCCGACGCCGTGCACGGTGTGCACCAGGCGCGGTTCGCCGCCCGCCTCCAGCTTGCGGTGCAGGTAACCGACGTACACGGCTAGGGAGTTGGACTCGGGGCCGAAGTCCTGCCCCCAGACCCGCTCCAGCAGCGTCTCCCGGGTGAGCACCTGCCCGGAGTGGCGCAGCAGCAGTTCCAGCAGGGTCGCCTCGGTGCGGCTGAACTCCAGCCGGCGGGAGCCGCGGTGCCCGGTGCGGGTCCGCGGGTCCAGGACCAGGTCGGCGTAGCGCAGTTCGGCGTCGGCCTCGGCACCGGGCGCGTCGAAGGCGGCGCGGCGCAGCAGTGCGCGCAGCCGGGCGGTGAGTTCGGCCAGCGCGAAGGGCTTGACGAGGTAGTCGTCGGCGCCGGCGTCCAGCCCGTCGACGCGGTCGTCGATGTTGTCGCGCGCGGTCAGCACCAGGACCGGGGTGCGGTCGTGCAGGGCCCGCAGCTGGCGGCAGACGGCGAGGCCGTCGAGGACCGGCATCATCACGTCGAGCACGACCGCGTCGGGCTCGTGGGAGGCGATCTTCGCCAGGGCGTCGTGGCCGTCGACGGCGGTGACCACCTCGTAGCCCTCGACGGTCAGTCCGTCGGCCACGGCCTCCCGCACCTCTTGGTCATCGTCCGCCACCAGAATCCGCACCGCCGACCCTCCGCTCCTCGTACCCCGTTGACCTGCTCCGACGGCCCGTTCCGTGCGCGCGGGCCGTGACGTGCTCGCGGCCGTTCCGGGCGCACGGGCCGTTCCGGGCATACCGAAAGATAGCGGGCGAAGGCCCGCATTCTCTTAAAGCCCTCTTAGGCCGGCCCGCCACGGTGGTGAGCCATGGACACACCACTCTCGGTCGTGATCGGTGCCGGCGGCACCGGCGGCCACATCTACCCGGGCCTGGCCTTGGCGGAGGCTCTGCGGAGGGCCGACCCCGACGCCGTGATCTCCTTCGTGGGCACCACCCGGGGCCTGGAGACCCGGCTGATCCCCGAGGCGGGCTACCGGCTGCACACCGTCGACATGATCCCCTTCGACCCCTCGCTCGGTGCCCGGCGCTACCTGCTGCCGGCGGACCTGGTCCGCGCCGCCAAGCAGGCGCAGCGCGCGGTCGAGGACCAGCGGGCGCAGGTCGTGGTGGGGATGGGCGGGTACGCCTCCGCGCCGGCCGTGCTGGCGGCCCGGATGGCCGGACTGCCCAGCCTGATCCACGAGTCGAACGCCGTGCCGGGGCGGGCCAACGCCTTCGCCGCTCGCCTCACCCCGCAGATCGCGCTCGCCTTCGACGAGACCAGGGAGCACCTGCCGAAGGCGCGCCGGCAGCGGGCGGTCACCGTCGGCATGCCGCTCACCGGAGCGGTGGCCCGGTTGGACCGGCAGGCCGAGCGCGCGCGGGCCCGCCACCGGCTGGGCGTTCCGCCCGGCGCGCGGCTGGTGCTGTTCAACGGCGGCAGCCTCGGAGCGCGCCGGCTGACCGAGGCCGCGCTCGGCCTGGCCGAACGCTGGCGCGGCCGGACGGACGTCCGGCTGCTGATCAAGACCGGCCCGCAGGCCCTGGACGACACCCGGCAGCGGCTCGCCGCCGTCGGCGGGGACGCCGTCGCCGAGGCGGTGCCGTACCTGGACCGGATGGACCTCGCCTACGCCGCCAGCGACGTCGTGGTCTGCCGGGCCGGGGCGGCGACCGTGGCCGAACTCGCCACCGTCCGGATGCCCGCCGTCCTGGTGCCGTACCCGCACGCGCCCGGCGACCACCAGTTCCACAACGCCAAGGTGCTCGCCGACGCGGGAGCGGCGCGGATCCTGCGCGACGACGACACCGACGCGGACTCCCTGGCCGCCGTGCTCGACCCGCTGCTGGCCGACCCGTCCCGGCTGGCCGCCATGGGCGCCGCCGTGCCCGGGGGGACCCACGCCCGGGCCGCCGACCTGCTGGCCGACTGGGTCCGCCGCCTGGCCGGCCGTTCCCACGGCCCGGCCGTGACGCCGGTCCCGGCCGCGACGCCGAACCCGATACCGACCCCGCTTCTGACCCCGAACCCGATTCCGACCCCGATCCGCACCATCGAAACGGAGCTTGCCGAATGACTGCCGCCACCACCACCAGCGCCACCGCCGCCTGGGCCGACCGCACCGTCCTGGTCACCGGCGCCGAGGGCTTCATCGGCTCGACCCTGGTCGACCTGCTGGTCGCCCGCGGCGCCCGGGTCCGCGCCCTGGTCCACTACAAGCCCTACGCCGAACGCGGCTACCTCGCCGCCCACCTGGGCAGCGACCGGGTCGAGATGCTGGCCGGCGACGTCCGCGACGCGGGCCGGGTCTCGGACGCCGTGGCGGGCTGCGACACGGTGTTCCACCTGGCGGCGCTGATCGGGATCCCGTACAGCTACGACTCCCCGGGCGCGTACGTGCACACCAACGTCGTCGGCACCCAGAACGTGCTGGAGGCGGCGCGGCGGCACGGCGTGCGGCGTGTTCTGCACACCTCGACCAGCGAGGTCTACGGAACGGCGCTGCGCGCGCCGATCGGTGAGGACCACCCCCTGCAGCCCCAGTCCCCGTACTCCGCCTCGAAGATCGGGGCCGACATGATGGCGCTGAGCTTCCACCACGCCTTCGAACTGCCGGTCACCGTGGTGCGGCCGTTCAACACCTACGGCCCGCGCCAGTCCGCCCGCGCCGTGATCCCCGCGATCCTCGCCCAACTCCACTCCGGGGTCCGGGAGTTGCGGATGGGCTCGTTGACCCCGACCCGGGACTTCACCTATGTCACCGACACCGCCGAGGGCTTCCTCGCCCTCGCCGACTGCGACCGCGCGGTCGGCGAGGCGGTGAACCTCGGGACCGGGCGCGAGGTCTCGATCGGCGACCTGGCGGGTGCGCTGATCGCCGCCTCCGGCCGTACCGATGTCGAGATCACGGTCGACCCGGCCCGGCTGCGCCCGGCGGGTAGCGAGGTGCACCGGCTGCTGTCCGACAACTCCCGCGCCCGTAGCTGGTCGGGCTGGCGGCCGGAGGTCCCGCTGGAGGAGGGGCTGGCCAAGACCTCGGCCTGGGTGGCCGAGCACCTCCACCTGTTCGACCCGAAGCGCTACGCGGTCTGAGCACCGTCCAGCACGGCCCGGCCCGAGCGGCGCCCAGCACGGTCCGAGCGGCGCGCCCCCGGTGGGGGACGCGCCGCTCGGCCGTTCGCTCAAGTGGCGTCTCAGAACTGGGTGCTGACGGTCACGCCGCTGAAGTCGGTGGTGGCGTACAGGCTGATGTACCGGTAGCCGGCCGCCGGGTTGGTGACGGTGAGGCTCTGGGTGGTGCCCGGGTTGGTGGAGGCGGCGGTGTGGGCGCTGGGGGAGGCCCAGGTGTCGGCGTTGTAGTAGAGGGCCGCCGTGCCGGTGCCGCCGGAGGTGGAGACCTTGAGGGTGCTGGTGCCGGCCGGCAGGTAGACGTAGAAGTAGTCCAGGTTCCCGGCGGTGCGGGCCTGGTCCGGCCGGGAGCAGTTCTGGCCGAGGGCGTCGGTGCGCGGGTCGGTGCAGGTCGGCAGGGTGGTGGTGCCGCCGGTGGTGACGGTGACCGAGGTCGGGGTGCTGGCGGACTTGCCGGCGCTGTCGGTGACGGTCAGGTTGACGGTGTAGGTGCCGGCGGCCGCGTAGGTGTGGACCGGGTTGCGGTCCTCGGAGCTGCTGCCGTCACCGAAGGTCCAGTGCCAGGAGGCCAGTGAGGCAGGGGAGTTGGTCTCCACGGACTTGTCGGTGAGGGTGACGGTGGCGCCGTTGACGGACTGGCCGAAGAGGGCGGTCGGGCCGTCCGCGTAGCAGGCGCCGGCGGCGCAGGCGTTCAGCCAGGTGTCGAAGTCGGCGTCGTAGGAGGTGCCGAGGCCGTTGTAGACGGCGTAGCCGCCCTGGTAGTCGCCGGTGCGGAAGTGGCCGAGCATGTTCTGGACGTCGGCGGGGTGCTTCTCGACCATGTACCGGACGGCCAGGTAGCCCCACGGGTAGGTGCGCACCGTGTCCGAGTTGTCGTAGGTGTTCTGGAGGACGGTGCTCAGCTTGTACCGGTGCGTGGCGGCCTCGGCCATCGCCTGGGTGTCGGTGGTGCCGCGGTAGGCGTAGGACTCGTACTCGGCGACGCCCTCGATCCACCAGATGTCCGGGACGGAGATCTCGGTGCCGAAGTTGCCCTTCATGTCGTAGATGTTGTCGAGGTAGTGGGTGTACTCGTGGTTGAGGTTCCACACGTTGGCCGGGAAGCCGTCGAGGTACGACTTCTTGTACATCACCGACACGGGCTTGTTGTTGGGGTCGGTGACGTCCATGACGGTCTGGCCGCCGTTGTCGGTGGAGTTGTTGTAGATCGCCCAGGAGTACGTCTGGTAGTCGTCCCGGTTGGCGAAGACGGCGAGGGTGATGGTCTTGCCGTACTGGCCGGGTATCGGGCCGTTGTCCTTGACCAGGTTGTGGAAGAAGGTGTCCTCGCCGCGCAGGCTCGCGCAGACGGTGGCCAGCTCGGCGGCGGTGAGGTCCTCGGTGCGGATGGTGCGGTTGTCGCAGACGAGGGTGTTGGGCAGCACGGCGGCGGTGAGCTTGCCGGGCAGGTCGCAGGTGCCGTAGTAGGAGCACTGCGCGTTGTCGAACCGGTTGGCGTTGTACGCGGTGTACACGTACAGCTTGCCGACCGCGCCGGATATGGGGGTGCTGTCGAGCACCCGCTTTATCAGCGGTTTGGCGACGGCCTCGACGGCCGGGCCGTCACCGGCGGCGCGGGCCAGGTCGTTGCCCGCGTTGACGGCGAGGAAGGCGTTGGGGGTGGTGAGCAGGTCCTTGTGGTTCTGGGCGAAGTTCGCCAGCGTGGTGACCACGCCCGGGTCGGCGGTGACGGCGCTGACGTAGTCCGGGTTCCAGTTGGCCCGCCACAGCGGCGCCCACAGCACCGAGTTGACGGCGTTGACCATCTTCGGGAAGGCGTTGTAGCCGTTGCCGTAGGCGTTCAGGACCTGCTGGTAGACGTTCAGGTAGTGGGCCTGGATGTTGGCGCTGTCGGTCAGGACCAGCACCTCGCTGAGCACGGTGCCGTTGGCGTCGCTGACGTCCGTCCGGTGCGCGGTCGCGAAGAAGGCGTCCAGGCCGGCCTGGACGGCGGCGGTGAGCGTGGCGTCGTACGGACCGACGGTGCTCGCGTTGTTGGACTGGACGTAGTAGCCGGCGCGTAGGAAGAGCACCAGCTGCAGCAGGTTGCCGGAGTTGTCGCCGGTGTACTTCCCCGCCTGGGCCCGGAAGGCGTTGGCGACGGCGAGCATCTGGGACTGCTTGAAGACGTTGGCCGCGTCGGTGCCGGTGACGTTGAACAACGTCTTGACGCAGTCCGTGGTCGAGGCCTGGACGAAGGCGACCAGGTCGGCGCCGCTGCGGCCGCCGAAGTCCGAGGCCGCGCAGCCGGCCGCGGCGGGCGCCGGGGCGGTCAGCGCGTGCTGGGCCGTGGCGGCGGCCTTCGGGTGCTGGGCGTTCTGGGCATTCTGGGCAGCCTCGGCGGTCCGGCCGGCCTGGGCGTTCTGGACGGCCGTTCCGGTCGGCTGGAGCGCCTGGCCGAGCAGCTCCGGCGGGAGCGGGGCGGTGGTGCGGCCCAGGTCCTCGGAGGAGGACGGGGCCGCGATCTCTGCGCCGAACGGTGTCGGCGCGGCCGGGGCCCGGCCGTCGGCCGCCGGGGCCGCAACGGCGGCCGAGGCGGTGGCGGTGGCCGACGCCGGGGACGCGGCGAGGGCCGGGGTCGGGAGCAGGGTGGCGGGCCCGGCGAGGGCGGCGGCCACCAGGAGCGGAAGGGATTGGCGCAGACGCACTGCGGTGTCCTTGTCCTGAGGTGGGGGAGGTGACGCGGCGTCGGCCACGAGGCGGAGGGGAAGTTGACGTGTGACCTGTCACCGGAATCAGGGTCAGAACAATGTCACAGGTTATATGTCATCGCAAGGGTCCGTGCAGGGCCTCGCGGACCGCCCCCGTCGGCTGCTCCACCGGCTCCTGTGCTTCGCATCCGAAGCTCGGGTGCACGAATCAAAGTGACATGTCACACCCTATTGATTGTGGTGCGGCAACCGTGGCACGGTGCCAGGCGACGGCCTCCGCAGCAGCTGCCCGAGGCCCACCCCCACACCCCCCAGCAAGGAGTGACGATGCGTCACCGACTCCGGCTACCCCGTTCGCTCGCGGTGCTCGCCGCCGCGACCACCGCCGTCACCGGCCTCGCCGCCGCCCCGAGCCTCGCCGCCCCCACGGTGCAGGCCGGTGCCCAGGCGAGCCCGGCCGCCGGTCAGGCCCCCGGCCAGGCCGCCCCGTCCGCACACCCCGGCGGGACGGCCCCCACCGGCACCGCCTTCGGCCTCGACACCCACGCCCAGACCCAGGCCGGCCGCCTCGCCCCCGCCCAACTCCCGCCGCGCTCCCCGCAGTCGGCCGCACCCAAGGCCCCGGCCCCCAGGCTCGCCAAGGCCCCGGCCGCCACCTCCTGCGCCCCCGCCGATTTCAGCGGCCGGAGCGGCTCCGCCCTGGCGGCCTTCATCCAGGGCTCGTCCGTCGACTGCATCAGCTCGCTCTTCCGCCTCACCGGCGGTGACGCCCACGGGGTGTTCCAGCAGAGCCAGATGCTCGCGGCCGCCAACGGGCTCAAGAGCGCCGCCGCCTCGTACACCGGCGACAACTCCACCGGGATCTACCAGCTGGTCTACTTCCTCCAGGCCGGCTACTACGTGCAGTACTACCGCCCGGGCGACGTCGGCAGCTACGACGCGACGCTCACCGCCGCCGTCCAGGCCGCGCTGGACACCCTGGTGGCGAGCCCGCACTTCCTGGACGTCAACGACGGCAACGGCCAGGTCGCGGGCCAGGCGATGATCCTCAGCGACAGCGCCAACCTCCAGGCCCACTACCTCGGCACCTACCAGCGGGTGCTGAACGCGTACACCAGCTCATGGGACGCGTCCTGGTACATGGTGAACTTCGCGAACAGCGTGTACACCCCGCTCTTCCGCGGCCACCAGAACGCCGACTTCGTCGCGGCCGCCACCGCCGACCCGAGCATCATCCGCACCCTGGACGGCTTCGCCCTCAACCACCGGAGCATGCTCGGCGGTACCAACTCCTTCCTGGTCTCCAACGCCGGCCTGGAGGCGGCCCGGTTCATCGAGCACCCCGCCCTGGTCTCCACCGTCCGCCCGCTGATCAAGGGCCTGATGGACGTCTCCTCGATCACCGGCCCCACCGCGTCGCTCTGGGTCGGCGTCGCCGGGATGGCCGCCTTCTACGACAAGGCGAACTGCTCGTACTACGGCGTCTGCAACCTGCCGGACCAGCTCAAGGCCGCCGCCCTGCCGGTCAGCCACACCTGCGACGCCACCCACACCATCCTGGCGCAGAGCCTCACCGCCGCCGACCTGGCCGCCGTCTGCGCCAGCCTGCAGAACCAGGACCCGTTCTTCCACAAGCTGGTCAAGGACAGCGGCCCGATCGCCGGCCAGTACGAGAACTCGCTGCAGCTGGTGGTCTTCGCCTCCCCGCAGGACTACCAGACCTACGCGGGCGGCATCTACGGCGTCAGCACCAACAACGGCGGCATCACCCTGATCGGCGACCCGACCGCCCCCGGGAACCAGCCGCTCTCGCTGACCTACCAGAACGGCGACGACGGCTTCACCGCGGGCGTCTGGAACCTCAACCACGAGTACACCCACGCCCTCGACGGCCGCCTCGACCTGAAGGGCGCCTTCAACCAGCAGATATCCGTGCCGGACGTCTGGTGGATCGAGGGCGTCGCCGAGTACGTGTCCTACACCTACCGGAACGTCACCGACACCGGGGCGATGGCCGAGGCGCCCAAGCACACCTACGCGCTCAGCACGCTGTTCCAGAACACCTACGACAACAGCGACACCACCCGCACCTACCCGTGGGGCTACCTGGCCGTCCGCTTCATGGCCGAGAAGCACCCGGACGTCATCCAGAACATGCTGGGCCACTTCCGCACCGGGGACTACACCGGCGGCTACGCGACCTACAACTCGATCGGCACCGCCTACGACGCCGAGTTCAACACCTGGCTGGACGCCTGCGCCGCCGGCGCCTGCGAGGTCGGCGGCGCCCCGACCGCCGCGTTCAGCGCCGCCCCGACCGGCCTGGCCGTCCAGTTCACCGACCAGTCGACCGAGCCCGGCGGCTCCATCGCCTCCTGGGCCTGGAACTTCGGTGACGGCGCCACCTCCACCAGCCGGAACCCCGCCCACAGCTACACCGCGGCCGGCAGCTACAACGTCAGCCTCACGGTGACCGACGGCAAGGGGAAGACCAACACCGTCACCCAGTCCGTCACGGTCGGCAGCCTCAGCGGCTGCACCGCCGCCGACGCCCGGGTGCTGGACAAGAACTGCTCCCGCACCAACCAGTCCGCCACCGCCGGCAACCTGGCGTACTACTACATCTACCTGCCGGCCGGCACCACCACCCTGAAGGTGTCCAGCTCCGGCGGCACCGGCACCGCGTACCTGCTCTACAACCCCGACACCTGGGCCACCCCGAACGCCTACACCACCGGCTCGACCACCAACGGCACCACCAACCAGAGCCTGACCGTCACCAACACCACGGCCGGCTACCGCTACATCAGCCTCTACGCCCAGACCGACTTCAGCGGCGTGACCATCACCACCCAGTACTGACCCGCACGCCGCACGGTGGCCCGGAGCACCCGCTCCGGGCCACCGTCCGTCGTCCGTCGTCATCCGGCGTCGTCCGGTGTCATCCCGCAGGCGGGGTCCAGCCGAGGGCGGGGCCGAGGTGGGTGGCGAGGTCGGTGAGGATCTGGGTGTAGTCCTCGGGCTCGAAGTCGAACGGGAGCGCGAAGGCGACCTCGTCCACCTCCCGGAACCCGGCGTGGGCGTGCAGGCGTTCGGCGAGCTCGGCCGAGCTGCCGACCAGGTCGGGGGCGAAGAGCAGTCGGTTCGGGCCCTGTGGGGCGAGGGTGCGCGGGGTGCGGGAGAGCGCGTAGGCCCGGTACCTGGCGCGCTGCTCGGGGGTGGCGCCGTCGGTGGGGATGACCACCAGGCCCTGGGAGACCCGGGCGTGCTCGCCGTCGGGGTGGTGGGCCCGGAAGGCGCGGATCTGCTCGGCCTGGATGGCGGCGAAGTCCGGTGCGTCGTCGCCGGGTTCGGGCTTGACCACGCTGCTGGTCAGCAGGTTGAGCCCCTGTTCGCCCGCCCAGCGGGCCGAGCGCAGGCTGCCGGCGCCGTACCAGAGCCGGTCGGCGAGCCCGGGGGAGTGCGGCTGGACCTTGCGCGAGTACACCTCGATGCCCTCGGTGCCGGCGAAGTCGGAGGCGTCCTCGCCGCGGACCAGGGCGAGGAAGCGTTCGGCGCGGGCCGGGGAGAAGTCCTCGTGGTCCCCGGTGTCGGGGTAGAGCGCGCCGCGCACGTGCTCGTAGTGGACGGGCGGGCCGACGCTGAACCCGGGGTTGAGTCGTCCGCCGGAGAGCAGGTCGACGGTGGCGAGGTCCTCGGCGAGCCGCAGCGGGTTCTCCCAGCCGAGCGGGGTGACGGCGGTGCCCAGCTGGATGCGGCTGGTGCGCTGGGTGGCGGCGGCGAGGACGGCGACCGGGGAGGAGATCCCGAACTGGAGGTGGCGGTGGCGCAGCCAGGCGCTGTCGAAGCCGAGCTGCTCGCCGAGGGTGATCAGGTCGAGGGTGGACTCGTGGCCCCGGCGCGGGTCCGCCTCGTCGAAGAGGCCGATGGTGAGGAAGCCGAGTTTCCGCAGCGGGCGGGGGGAGGGCGGCATGGTGGCGGCTCCGCGGGGGGTCTGGCGGCCCCGGAGGGCCGGACGGGAGGTGCCCGTCGACCGTACGCAGACCGCGCGCGGTGCCACAAGATCGGCGCGGGATCCGGACAAGGGGCCGTAACGCGGCGCAACAGGGCGCAACGGGCGCCCCCGTTCCCGGGTGGGCGCCCGTCCCGGCCGCGCGCCGGGTCAGCAGCTGCGCAGCTCCGGGCTCTGGTTGCGGATCTGGTTGTGCAGCGAGGTGAACTCGCGGTACGCCGCGCTGTCCTCGGAGCCGGGCCGGAAGGCGCCGACGCGGTGGCAGTTGACGAAGGCGAGCTTCACGCCGAAGTGCTCCTCCAGGCTGCCGCGGATGGCGTTGCTGGCCAGGGCACGCAGCAGCTGGGCCCGCTGCTCGTCGCTGGGGGTGGTGTTGTCGGTGGTGAACTCGGCTTCGCCGTCCGAGAGTTCGGTGCTGAGCCCGGCGACGACCTGGTAGGCGTACGGGAGCGAGGTGCGGACGGTGTCGAGGAAGTCGGCCTGGTCGACGTGGCCGGCGCGGGCCTGGTCGAGCAGGGCGGGGGAGACGTCGAGCGACATGGGGGTCCTCTTTCGCGGGGGCGCGCTCGGGACGCGCACGGGGAAATGGTTAACGAAGATGAAAACCATGTGCGCTAAGGACTGTCCTGGACGCCCCGACGCCCTGTCAAGTACCGCCCCCCGAAGGGCTGACGCCCGGCGCCCCCGGCGCCGGCCGCACCTTGATGACGAACACCGCGATGAGGACGGCCAGCGCCGCGAAGACCAGGCCCAGCTGGAAGGCGCTGGTGATGCCGTGCACCAGGACGTCCGAGGAGTACGGCGCCGGGAGCCTGCCGGTCGCCCTGAACTGGAGGGCCTGCTGCGGGCTGGCCTGCCGCAGGAATGCCCCGACCTGCTGCCGGGCCTCGTTGCGGCTGGCGGTGCCGTACACCGTCACCAGGATCGAGAGGCCGAGCGAACCGCCCACCTGCTGCATGGCGTTGAGGCTGCCGGTGGCCGCCCCGGTCTCGTGCGGGGCCACGTGCGAGACCACGGTGAGCATCACCGGGACGAAGATCGAGCCCATCCCGAAGCCGAACAGCAGCGTCGGTCCGAGGATCCCGCCGACGTAGGTGCTGTGGAGGTCGATCCGGGTCGCCCAGAACACCCCGCTGAGGACCAGGACCGACCCGGCGACCAGGAACGGCTTCGGGCCCCACCGGATCTGGCTGCGCGCCGCGAACTGGGCGGCGCCGACGATGGCCACGCTGATCGGCAGGAACGCGAACCCGGCCCGCAGCGGGCTGAACCCGAGGATCTCCTGCACGAACAGGGTGATGAAGAAGAAGATGCTGAACATCGTCGCGGCCACGCACAGCATCAGCCCGTACGCGCCGGAGCGGTTGCGGTCGCGGAGCAGGTGCAGCGGGGTGATCGGCTGCGGGACCCGCCGCTCGTTGACGGCGAACGCCGACAGCAGCACCACCGCGAGGCCGAAGGAGGTGAGCGTGACGGCGTCCGTCCAGCCGTGGTCGGAGGCCCGGATGAAGCCGTACACCAGGGACACCATGCCCGCCGTGGCGGTGAACGCGCCGGTCAGGTCGAAGCGCCCGGGGTGGCGTTCGGACTCGTTGATGTACAGCGGCGCCAGCAGGGCGATCGCGATGCCGATCGGCACGTTGACGAACAGCACCCACCGCCAGGACAGCCAGGAGGTCAGCATGCCGCCGAGCAGCAGGCCCACGGCCCCGCCCGCACCGGCCACGGCGGAGTAGACGCCGAAGGCCCGGTTGCGCTCCGGGCCCTCCTTGAAGTTGGTGGCGATCAGCGCCAGCGCCGTCGGCGAGGCGATCGCCCCGCCCACGCCCTGCAACGCCCGGGCCGCCAGCAGCCAGGACGAGGACTGGGCGACCCCGCCGAGCAGCGAGGCGAAGCTGAACAGCAGCACGCCGGCGATGAACACCCGCCGACGGCCGAGGATGTCGCCCGCGCGGCCGCCGAGCAGCAGCAGGCCGCCGAAGGTCAGCGTGTAGGCGTTGATCACCCAGGACAGGTTGGTCGTGGAGAAGCTCAGGGCCTGCTGGATGTGCGGCAGGGCGATGTTCACGATCGTGATGTCGAGGACCACCATCAGCTGGGTGGCCGCGATGACGGTGAGGGCAATCCCTGGGTGCTGGCCCCGACGTGCGGTCGCGGGCGGAGCCGTGGCCAGGGCACGCGAGGTCGCCATGGCAGGTTCCCCAATGGCTCGGGGGCGAACGCGGGGGCAGGGGGACGGATTCGTTCGCCACTACCGACGGTAGCGCCGGGCGATAGGGAACACAACCGTTCATTACCGACAACCATCAGTTTTCGGACGGCACGCGCAGGTGGGGCCTGCGGTTGTCACCCGTCGCCGGGACGGGTCATCTCCCCGAGGTGCCGGTGGCCGAGGACGGAGAACCCGGTGGACCCTGTTCCCGCCGCCGCAGATGCGGTGCACTGGTGGTACCACGACGACCGCCGACGGTGTCGGACGGGCGGGAGGCAGGTATGGATCGTAACGGGCCGGCGATCGAGCTGGCCGCGCTGAGCAAGTTCTACGGACGCGAGGTGGGTGTCGACGGACTCGACCTCGTCGTGGAGCGCGGTGAGGTGTTCGGGTTCCTCGGCCCGAACGGGGCCGGGAAGACCACCACCATCCGGTGTCTGGTGGGTCTGCTCCGGCCCAGTTCCGGGCGGGTGTCCGTGCTCGGGCTGGATCCGGTCGGAGACCACCGCGAGCTGGCGCCACGGCTGGGCTACCTGCCGGGGGAGCTTCGGCTGTACCCCGAGCTGACCGGAGCGCAGACGCTCCGGATGCTCGGGGACCTCCAGGGGGCTCCGACGTCCCGCCGGGGCACCCTGTGCGAGCGCCTCGGGCTGACGGCGGGCGACCTGGCACGGCCGGTGCGGGGGTACTCGCGCGGGATGAAGCAGAAGCTGGGCCTGGTCCAGGCCTTCCAGCACGACCCGGAGGTGCTGGTGCTGGACGAGCCGACCGAGGGCCTGGACCCGCTGGTGCAGGAGGTCTTCTTCGAACTGCTCACGGAGGCGGCGGCCGCCGGTCGCACGGTGCTCCTCTCCAGCCATGTGCTGCCGGAGGTGCAGCGGGCCTGCGGCCGGGTCGCACTCGTCCGGGAAGGGCGGCTGGTCGCGGTACGGAGGGTGTCGGAGCTGCGCGAGGAGCGCGCGCGACGGGTCCGGCTGGTGCTGGGCGACGGGCCGGTCCCCCGGGAGCTGCCCGGGATGGAACGGTGGTCGCCGCAGTGGCGCGGCGCCGAGGTGCAGCTGCTGATCTCCCCGGCGGAGTTGGTCGGTGAACTCGGAAGGCTGCTGGCCGAGTTGCCGGTGACGGACCTGTCGGTGGAGGAGGCCGGACTGGACGAGGCGTTCCTCGACCTCTACCGGCAGGACGTCGACGCGCAGGAGGTACGGCCGTGAGAGCCCGGTTCCCCCTGTTCTGGCTGGCCCTCCACCGGCGGCGCCGGATGCTGGCGTTCCTGGCCCTGGGCATGGTCGTGTTCGAGCTCCTGATCGTGGTGGTCGTCCGCGCCGTGCCGCCCGTGCAGCTCTTCGGTGGCGCGGGCGGAGGAGTCCCGAAGGCGTTGAAGGCGTTCTCGGGTTCGGCCGGGGGCGTGTCCATCGCGAGCTATCCCGGCATGCTGGGGGCCGGCCTGGTGCACCCCTTCTGGATCGCCATGCAGCTGACGGCCATCGGCTCGCTGGCCGCCGCGGCCGTCGCGGCCGACATCGAGTCCGGCACCGTGGAACTGCTGATGGCCCGTCCGATCTCGCGGTTGCGGCTGCTGGGCGAGCGGGTGGCGGCCGTGTTGGTGGTCTCGTTGGCCCTCAATGGGGTCGCCACGCTCACGATCGGCGCCGGGGTGGCCCTTTCCCCCGCGCTCCACCACGCGGTCCCGCTGCGGGGTGTGCTCGCCGCCGGCGTCCTGGGGTGCGCGTTCTCGCTCAGCCTGGCCGGTCCGGCCGTGGCCGTCTCGGCCGCGGTACGACACCGGGCCCAGGTCGTCGGAGCCACCATCGCCCTGGGAGCCGTGGGGTTCGCCGTCAACTTCATCGCCCTGGCCTGGCAGCCGGCCGCCGCGCTGCGCTACCTGAGCCCGTTCCACTACTACACCCCGGGGGACGCGCTCGCCCGAGGCGGTTTCGCCTGGGGGTCGTTCGTCGTGCTCGCGGCCGTCGGGATCGCGGGCCTCGGCGCCGCCGTCCCGCTGCTGCTGCGCCGGGACCTCGCGCCCTGACGACGTGCGTACGGCCGTGAGCGGTTTGACCTTCCGGTCGGACCGTTCACGGCCGTACGGGGGGGGGGGGGGGGGGGGGGGGGGGGGGGGGGAGGGGGAGGGGTGCCGTGCTCCAAGAAGACCGGCAAAAAACCCAAAGAGCCACAGTAGGACGAGGGGGAGGGGGGGCACTG
>NZ_JBVHYH010000005.1:19189-91549 GCF_055569135.1 Kitasatospora sp. NPDC029367 | reverse complement strand
GGGTTGCATGGTTTTCGTTCTTGTTCCTCCCGCCCCTCCCCCCCCCCCCCCCCCCCCCCCCCCCCCCCCCCCCCCCCCCCCCCCCCCCCCCCGCCGCCCTTGCCGCCCACGCCGAGGAACCCGGGCAGCACCACCAGCGCCCGCAGTGAGCGCCGGGCACGGGCCGCATCAGGCCGGAGTGTGCCACCGCTGGTTTGCGTTGCCGGTGCAGTCCCACAGCTCCAGCCGGGTACCGGCCGTGCTGTTGCCGCCGGTGGCGTCGAGGCAGCGGCGGGAGTTCGGGTTGACCAGGGTGCCGTTGGTCAGGGCCCACTGCTGGCCGGGGGATCCGTCGCAGGTGGAGAGCACGACGGCGGTGCCGTTGGCGGTGCCGGAGCCGAGGGCGGTCATGCACTTGAACAGGGCGTGGACGGTGCCGTCGTCGGCCAGCACCCAGTTCTGGTTGTTCGACCACCGGCCGCAGGGCCACAGCTCCAGCCGGGTGCCGTCGGTGCTGGAGCCGTCGGTGATGTCCACGCACTGGCCGCCGATGCCGGTGATGGAACCGGACGGGCTGTTGCCGATGGCGTCGCGGTGGGTGCTGCCTCCGGTCACCGGGGTGACGGTCGCCTGCCTGGAGCAGGTGCTGCTGACCGACGTGCTGGTGACGGTGGCGTGGACGGTCGACCCGTTGGTCGCGTCGACCCCGGTGGGCGCGGTGAACAGGGCGGCGGAGTAGGGCTCGTCGGCGCAGGTCGCCGCGTTGTTGTTCCAGTCGAAGTACTCGACCCAGTCGACCATGCCCTTCGCCTGGATCAGCCCGGAACCGACCTGGAGGGTGCCGAGCACGAACGAGGTCCCGGCGGTCGTGTCGGTGATCTTCGCCCGGTACCAGCCGGGGGCCGCGGGTGTGATGTCGTAGCGGTAGCCGTGGCCCGCGGTGAATCCCGCGTCGAGGCGGCAGGTGTAGCCACCGCTTCCGCTCTCGGCGAAGGTCTGGCAGTACGTGCCGCTGTCGCCGGGCTGTGCGCCGGTCGAGCCCCACAGCGAGAACAGGAACATGCCGGGATCGGTGCGGTGCCGCTGCATGCCGATGTAGCCGGAGACCCCGTTGGTGAAACCGAACTGGTGCGACCAGAAGACGTTGCCCCGTCCGGGGTCGGACTGGACGGTGGTGCCGAAGGTGACCGAGCTCAGGGCCGAGGTCGCGGCGGGGAAGCCGTAGTAGCTGTACGAGCCGGGGGTCGAGCCCGCAGCCGCCGCCGGACCGGCGAGTCCCAGGGCGGCGATCAGCAGGGAGAGGGTCGCGCCGACTGCTCGCGCGATGAGTCCGGTGGGTCTGGTGGATCTGGTGCGGAAGCGCAAAGGGTCCTCCTCGGTGGAGTGATGATGCGGGGGAATGCCACTGACGCGAAATGTCGCGAACGGATCGGAAGCTCTTCCGGAAAAATCACACCGGGCGGTACGGGAATGGTGAATTCCACTCCACCCGTTGGGAAGTGTACGGACGACAGCACGGTTCGAGTGGTATTCAGGCTCGGCGAATTCACGTCAGCCGCAGGGTGATTGTGCGATCTCATGCCCAATTCGGTCGCACTTCGCACCGCTCAGGACTGCGGCCGCGAACTGGCCAGGACCTGCACTTCTCAAGTCGGTCTCTGCGGAAGCGGGATGAGCCGCCGGGTCGTGTGATTGCGTGCGAAGTCGGCAGGGTGGCGGGTGTGGGCTCGAACGGCCCACCCCCGGATGTGGGTCGGCAGGGGATGATCGAGGCTCGGGGCATGGGATCGATCATTGTGCTCTTCGAGCTGGAATCCGACGGGGCCATCGGTGCGGAGGGTGTCGAACCCACCGTGTTCGCGGTGCACGCCGCCGGGGCCGATCCCGAGGTTCCGGAGGACCCGCAGCCGTACACCCTGTGCGGGCTGGAGACCGGACCGTTGGAGCACGCGCACTACCGGCCGACCCGGCCCGGGGACCCGTGGTACCCGCCCGTGCTCGCCGAGCGGCGGTGCCAGGAGTGCGAGCGGGCCCTGCGCACGCTGTGATCGCGGGGCGCCCGCAGCGGTTCGGGCTTTCTCAGGCGGCCAGGCCTGCCAGCACCTCGGCGCCCGGGAGCTGGGCCAGGGCCCAACCGGGGAGGATGAGCTTGCCCCGGCGTCGGCCGCTGCCGATCAGGACGGAGGGGGCCGCGGCCACCGCCTCGTCGATGAGCAGCGGCCAGGTGCCGGGCAGGCCGACGGGGGTGATGCCGCCGTACTCCATGCCGGTCAGGTCGACCGCGGTGTCCATCGGCGCGAACGATGCCTTCCGCGCCCCCAGGTGGGTACGGACGGCCTTGTTCACGTCCACCCGGGTGGAGGCGAGGGCGAGGCAGGCGGCCAGGGTGACCTCCCCGCCGCGCTTGGCCGCGACCACCACGCAGTTCGCGGAGAGCTCCGGCGGTGCCTCGTAGAACTCGCAGAACACCGCGGTGTCCGCCTTCTTGGGGTCGGTGTCCACGTACAGCACGGACTCGGCTGCCTCCCGTGCGTCCCAGTTCTTCAGGGCATCGGCCACGGGGGCGGCGAGGTCGTCGCAGACCTCCAGTGCCGGGAGGACGGCCGTGAAGTTCCCGAAGGGAGGGCGCACCGGATCGCTCATGGGGGGACTCTAGCGCGGACCGGCAACCGGCTGTTTCCCGGCGGCGGGGTTGGGCAGGCGAGGGGCATGGACGTGGACGAGGTGGTGAGCCCGGCCCCGTCCTGGGCGGCGGGTTCCCGGGCCCGGCCGTCCGCGAGTGCGCCATGGCACGGCCGACCGAGCAGTCCGGCGGGGGCAGGAGTACCGCGGGGGAGCAGGAGTGCGTCGGCCTGCCGGCGGCGGCGTGGAGTGAGGAGTGCGGCATGAAGCGTGACCGGGAAGGACCCGCGCCACCGTCCTCCGACCTGACCAGGCGGCTGGTGCTGTACGGCACCGAGGGGGCGGTGCAGCGCTCCCGGGATTTCAGCCGCCGGACCCTGGTGGGTTGGCAGTGGCTGCCCGCCCCGGACGCCGAGCGGCTGGCCGTGGCGGAGGACGTCCTGCTGATGGTCTCGGAGCTGGTCTCCAACGCGTGTCTGCACGCGCCCGGCGGCCCCCGGGAACTGCGGCTGAGGTGGAACGGTGAGCGGCTGCGGGTGGAGGTCTCGGACGCGAGCCCGGACCCGCCGCAACTGCGCCCGCTCGCCGACCCGGGGCGTCCCGGCGGCCATGGCCTCCGGGTGGTGGACCGGCTGGCGCGGGACTGGGGCTGCGAGGCCGAGGGCGCGGGGAAGCTGGTGTGGCTGGAGGTCGCGGCCCCGATGGACGGCAGGGCCGCGATCGACCGTAGGGCCTTCGGGAGCTGATCCGTACCCCGGGGTGAGGGGTCAGGCCGAGGGGTCAGGCCCGCCCGGGGCCGGCGTACGGCTCGGGCGGCGGTGCCGGATCGGGCGCGGGGATCGGGCCCGGATCCGGGAACGGGGGGATGGGCGGCGGCACCGGGTCGGGGCCCGGGCCCGGCTTCGGTGCGGGGTTGGGGTGGGGGAACGGCTCGGTGTCCGGATCAGGGGGAGTCGGGACGGTCATCTGGGCGGGCATGGCGGTGACTCCTCTCGTGGCGGAGGCGGTGGCCCGAGCGCGTGTACCCAGGGAAAGCGCAGTAAACCACCCGAAACGTGAATCGCCGCCGAAGGGAGCCGACGCCCGGGTGGAGTAGGGCCGGCGGGGCATCGGGGCGCCCCGTCGGTGGCATCCTGACGGGATGTGCCAACGGGGTGCCGAGAACAGGCGAGAACCACGGGTGCCGAGACCAGGGAGGATGCCGTGCTCCTGAACCGACCGTCGCCGCCCGCCGCCCCGGGTGGTTGAGGTGCCCCGTCGCGGCCGGGCCGCACCGCGCGTCCGTACCTGGTGGCAGTTGCTGCGGACGGTGGTCCGGAGCGTGTGGGAACAGGGCCGTACGGTCGAGCTGCTCCAGCGCTCGATGGCCTTCGCCGCGCTGTTCTTCGTGACCCTCGTCCCGCTGCTGATCGTCATCGCCGCCGCCTTCCCGGCGCGGGGCACCGGGATCGCCGAGTGGATCACCGACGGCCTGGGCCTGTCCGGCCGGGGCGCCGCCGCCGTCCATCAGCTCTTCGTCCCCCGCGGCCAGGTGCTCAGCACCACCACGGGCTTCGGCCTCGCCGCGCTGGCCGTCTTCGGGGTCTCCCTGATGGCCTCGATCCAGGGGGTCTACGAACGCATCTGGGAGCTCGACCGCGGGCCGTGGCACGCCGTCTGGCGCCAGACCCTCGGACTGGCCGCGCTGACCGGGTACATCGTGCTCGCCGCCATGAGTGGTCTGCCGTGGCGCCACTCGGCCGTCCAGCCCTCCGTCCGCATCGCCGCGACGACGGTCGGCGGCGTCGTGCTGTTCTGGTGGCTCCAGCGCCTGCTGCTCGCCGGACGCGTCCCGGCCAGGGACCTGCTGCCGGGAGCCGTCGCCACGATGGTGGCGCTGGCCGGGCTCCGGCTGTTCTCCCGGCTGGTCTTCGCACCCCTGCTGGTGTCCAACGCCGTCTCCTACGGGACGGTGGGGACGGTGCTGATCGTCCAGTCCTGGCTGATCGGCGTCGGCTACACCGTGTACGCCGGCGCGCTGGCCGGACGCGTCCTGGTCCAGGCCCGCCGCACACCGTGACCACGCACGGCAGGGCCCTACCTCCGGTTCGCGGCCTGCTTGACGGTCCGGATCGCGGGTGCCGTCTCGACGTGGCTGACCGCCGGGAGTGCGGCCACCCGGGTGGTCAGGTAGCGGTACAGCGCGCGCTGGTCCGCGCAGACCACGGTGGCGTACAGGTTGGTCGGCCCGGTCGTGGCGCAGGCGAAGGCGACCTCCGGGTGCCCGGCCAGTGCCCGGCCGGCCTCCTCCAGGTACGGGGGAGCGACCGAGATCCACAGCAGGGTCCGGGTTCCGACACCGAGCAGGTGCGGGTCGCAGTCGATGTCCAGGTAGAGCACCCCGCGTTCGCGCAGCTCCGTCATCCGGCGCCGGACGGTCGTCGGCGACCAGCCGGTGGCGGTGGCCAGTTCCTCGAACCCGGCGCGGCCGTCCGCTTCGAGGGCAGCGAGCAGCCGGCGGTCGCCGTCGTCCAGCCGCACCGGCCCGGACCGGTGGACCGGCCCGGCCGGTGGGGGCGGCGCGGGCGGGCGCAGGGCCGCGACGGTGGTCCCGTCCAGCGGGCCGAGCTTGGCGATCAGGCTGTCCGGGCCGCCGTAGAAGGAGTGCAGTACTGAGTGCGCGCTCACCCCCTCGACCCGCGGGGTGCGGGGGAGCCGGGCCAGCAGCAGGGCCTCGCTGTCGGCCTCGGTCTCGGCGCGGACGGTGCAGGTGATCTCGGTGCCGCCGGAGGTGAGGCTGACCCAGGAGCTGTCGGGGCGGCGGGCCAGCGCCTCGGCGACCGCGACCGCGGCGGAGGGCGCGCAGCGCACCCGCAGCAGCCACAGTTCGGCGCCCAGCGCGAGCGGGTCGACCCCGCCGAGCACCCGCACCGCGCCGGTCGAGCGGAGCCTGGCGTACCGGCGGGCGACGGTGCGGTCCGACACCCCGAGGGCGGTGGCGATGGTGCTGAACGGGGCCCGGCCGTCGATCTGCAGGGCGTGGACGAGGCGGCGGTCCAGCTCGTCGTAGTCGGATTCCACCGTGCCGAGGGTAGCCGGTGTCGGATTCCGGCACCATCGCGCCGGTCACTGGGCCAACGGTCGCTGGTGGAGCGAGCGTTGGCCCGTCAACGGAACCCGGCCGGTCGAGGGACCACGAGCCGGACGGAACCACCCGACGGACCCGAGGAGAAACACCATGGACACCGACGTACTGGTCGTCGGAGCCGGCCCGACCGGCCTGACGGCGGCCAACGAGCTGCTGCTGGCGGGCGTGTCGACCGTAGTCGCCGACCGCCTGCCCGCTCGCAGCACCCTGTCCCGGGCGGGCGGCGTGCAGACCCGCACCCTGGAGCTGCTGGACCAGCGCGGCCTGCTGGAACCGCTGTTGGCCGGCGGGGACCACCCCGTCGGCGGGAGCCACTTCGCGGGCATCCCGCTGCCGGACGCCCCGGCCGCCGATCCCGGGTCGGCTGACGATTTCGGGTCGGCCGCCGGTCCTGGGCCGGGCGCCTTCCGCCCGCGCCGGCCCTGGCGCTCCGTCCCCCAGGTCGTGCTGGAGGCCTTCCTGGAGGAGCACCTCGCCGCGCAGGGCCTCACCGTCCGGCGCGACCACGAGCTGGTCGACCTCGCCCAGGACGAGGAGGCCGTCACCGCGACCTTCGCCGGGGGCCAGGTGGTCCGGGCCCGCCACCTGGTCGCCGCCGACGGCGGCCACAGCACCGTACGGTCCCTGCTCAAGGCCGAATTCCCGGGCCGGGCAGGTACCTTGACGACGATCGCCGCAGACGTACGGCTGAGCGGCGCCGACGACCTGCCCACCCACCACCGCAGCCCGGACGGCCACTGGACGGGGATCTTCCCGCTCGGCACCGACGGCCGGGGCCGCCCGCTGCGCCGACTCGCCATGGGCGGGCCGGGCCGCTCGCTGCCCAGGGACGTCCCGATCACCGAGGAGGAGATCCGCGAGGGGCTGCGGGCCGTGTTCGGCGAGCGGGTGCAGCTGCTCGAACTGTGCCACGCCCGCCGCATCACCAACGCGGCCCGGCAGGTCGCCCGGTACCGGCACGGGCGGGTGTTCCTGGCCGGCGACGCGGCCCACGTCCACCTCCCGCTCGGCGCCCAGGGCATGAACGGGGGCATGCAGGACGCCTTCAACCTCGGCTGGAAGCTCGGCGCCGCCGTCCGGGGCTGGGCGCCGGAGGGCCTGCTCGACAGCTACCACACCGAACGCCACCTGACCGGGACCACCGTGCTGCGCAACGTCCAGGCCCAGGGCCTGCTGATGGACTGGGCGGGCAGCCGCGATCCGGACGTGCTGGCCACCCGGGACCTCTTCACCGAGCTGATCGCCCTGCCGGAGGTCCGCCGCCGGCTCAGCGAGGTGATGTCCGGGACGGCCACCCGCTACCCGATGCCGGACACCGGCCCCCACCCGCTGCTCGGCGGGCCGGTGCCGGACGCGGACCTCGGCCCGGCGCGGCTGCACCAACTCCTGCGCTCCGGCCGGGGAGTGCTGCTGGACCCGCAGGGCGTCCTCGCCGAGGCCGTCGCCCCCTGGTCCGACCGGGTGGACCGGTTCGACGGGGGAGCGCCTGTCGAACCGATGCTGATCCGCGCGGACGGCCATGTCTGCTGGGTGGGCACCCCGGAGACCCTCCGGCCGTCCCTCACCCGCTGGTTTGGCACCCCGCGCTCGCTTGTCTGACGCCCCGTCAATTGCGTTGCGCCCCCGTACCGCTCCTGGTGCGGGGGCGATCCGGCTCACCCGGGCGGCGGCGGGTAGCCGCGGGCGCGGACCAGGTCGTGCACGAGCTCGGTGAAGGCCCCGGCGGCGGCGCTCCGGTAGGCCTCGGCGCGGCGCAGCAGGGCGACGGTGCGGGTGGGGAGGGGCGGTTCGAGCGGGATACGGGCGAGCCGCGGGTGGTCGTGCGTGACGGCGTCCGGGAGCACGGTGGCGAGCGGGGTGCGCTGGACGACCTCGGTCAGGGCCTGGACGGAGTTGGCCTCGACGGCGATCCGCGGGCTGACGCCGTGCCGGGCGAGGTAGTCGTCGATGTGGCCGCGGGTGGCGAAGTCGCCGCTGAGCAGGGCCAGTCGGCGATCGGCGAGCTCCCGGACCGGGAGCGGGCCGTCGAGGCCGGTGTCGGCGCCGGCGGCTCCGGTGCCGGTGCCGGACCCGGTGACCAGGGTGAGGTGCTCGGTGAACAGCGCGGTGGCGGTGACGCCGGGCAGGTGGGGCCCGTGGAAGGCGATGCCGAGGTCGAACTCGTCGGTGAGCAGACCGGTTTCGATGCGGTCCTGGCTGGTCTCCCGGACGGTCAGGGCGATGCCGGGGTGCCGGGTGTGGAGCTCGGCGGCGAGCGGGCCGACGAGGTAGGCGGTGAAGGTCGGGGTGACGGCCAGGCGCAGCCGCCCGCGTGAGAGGTCCTGGACGTCGTGGACGGCGCGTTCGGCGGCGGCGAGGTCCCGCAGCGCGCCGCGGGCGTGGTGGGCGTACGCCCGTCCGGCGTCGGTGAGGCGCACGGTGCGGCCGGTGCGGTCGAGCAGCTGGGCGCCCAGGGTCCGTTCGAGCTGCTTGACCTGCTGGGACAGCGTCGGCTGGGAGATGTGCAGCTCCTCGGCGGCGCGGGTGAAGTTGCCGTGGTCGGCCACGGCGAGCAGATAGCGCAGATGGCGCAGTTCCAGGGCCATGAACCGAACTATAGACGCCATCGATGGAAAGCATCGGTAGCAGGTCTTGGACGCTATAGCCCCAGGTCGTGCACTGTGGATCTCGCCAGGCCGCACCGGCCCGGCGCCACGAGAGGAAGTGACCACATGCGTGACTTCGCCGAGGGCATCGCGTACTTCCAGCGGGACGTGTTCCCCGCCAAGGAGGAGCTCTTCGCCCGGCTCGCCGCCGACCACAGCCCGCACACGCTGTTCATCGGCTGCTCCGACGCCCGCGTCGTGCCGGAGCTGATCACCGGCTCGGACCCGGGTGAGCTGTTCGTGATCCGGACCGCGGGCAACCTGGTGCCCGCCTACACCCCCGGGGCAGACGGCGTCACCGCGAGCATCGAGTACGCCGTCGCCGCCCTGGGAGTGCGGGACGTCGTGGTCTGCGGGCACTCCGGGTGCGGGGCGATGACCGCCCTCGCCCACGGCCACGACCTCAGCGCGGCCCCGGCCGTCGCCGACTGGCTGCGGCTCGCCGACGCCTCGGTGGCGCGCACGGCCACCACCGGGGACGTCCCGGCCCTGGTGCGGCAGAACGTGCTCGCCCAGCTGGCGAACCTGGCCACCCACCCGTCCGTCGCCCGCGCCCTGGCCGCGCGGGCGCTCACCCTGCGCGGCTGGGTCTTCGACATCGCCACCGGGCAGGTCGAAGACCTCACCGCCGCCGGCCACGCCGCCGTAGCGGCCTGACCGCCACCCCAGCCCCTTCCCCGGATCGCCGCTTGCCGCGCGACCGGGAATCCCGTCAACCACGAGAAGGAACCCCCCCATGGTGCACGCCCAGTTCGACCCCACCGCCCGCCAGCTGCTGGCCGCCGCCGCCGTCGAGGCCAAGACCCGCAAGGACCTCACCTGGCAGCAGATCGCCGACGTCTCCGGCCTGTCGGTCGCCTTCACCACCGCCGCCGTCCTGGGCCAGCACGCCCTGCCCAAGGAGTCCGCCGAGGCCGTCGCCGAGCTGCTGGGCCTGGACGCGGACGCGGCTCTGCTGCTCCGGACCATCCCCACCCGCGGCTCGATCCCCGGCGGCATCCCCACCGACCCGACCATCTACCGCTTCTACGAGATGCTCCAGGTCTACGGCACCACCCTCAAGGCCCTCGTCCACGAGCAGTTCGGCGACGGCATCATCTCCGCGATCAACTTCAAGCTCGACGTGCGGAAGGTCGCCGACCCCGAGGGCGGCGAGCGCGCCGTCATCACCATGGACGGCAAGTACCTGCCGACCAAGCCGTTCTGACCCACCCTCTTCTTCCCGTGCGGCGGGGCGGTGCCACCACCCGCCCCGCCGCCCCGGCCCCACTCAGGAGGACACCGTGGACTTCGTCCAGCGCACCATCGACCTCGCCCGCCGCAACGTCGAGGAGGGCGGCCGCCCGTTCGCGACCGTCATCGTCAAGGACGGCCGGATCCTGGCGGAGAGCGCCAACCAGGTCGCCCAGACCGACGACCCCACCGCGCACGCGGAGATCCTCGCCATCCGCGAGGCCTGCACCAGGCTCGGCACCGAGCACCTGACCGGCACCACCATCTACGTCCTGGCCCACCCCTGCCCGATGTGCCTGGGCTCGCTGTACTACTGCTCGCCGGACGAGGTGGTCTTCCTCACCACCCGCGAAGCCTACGAGCCGCACTACGTCGACGACCGCAGGTACTTCGAACTCGACACCTTCTACGGTGAGTTCGCCAAGCCCTGGGACCAGCGCCGACTGCCGATGCGGCACGCGCCGAGCGCGGACGCGGTCGAGGTGTACCGCCTCTGGCAGCAGCGCAACGGCGGCGAGCGCCGGGTCGCGGGTGCCCCCACGGGCCCGACCGCTCCGACCGCTCCGACCGCTCCGACCGCGTCGACTGCTCCGACGGCGGGTTGAGGCCGGGATGACCGAAGAGATCGGGGTGATCGGGGTGATCGAGAAGGTGGCCTGGATCCAACTCCAGGACGGCGGCCTCCTCGCCGCCCGGACCCACGGCCGTGAGCTGTTCTACCTGCCGGGCGGCAAGCCCGAGCCCGGTGAGACCCACCCCGAGGCCCTCGCCCGCGAGATCGCCGAGGAACTCGGCGTCACCCTGGACCGGGCGACCGTCCGGCCGCTGCTGACGGTCGAAGCCCCCGCCCACGGCAAACCCGCCGGCACCCTGGTCCGCACCAGCTGCTACACCGCCGACCACACGGGCACCCCCACCCCCTGTGGCGAGATCGCCGAGCTCGCCCACCTCACCCACGGTGACCACCCCCGCGCCAGCGCCACCACCCGCACGGTCCTCGACCACCTCGCCGCCACCGGCCGGCTCCTGCGCTGGTGACCGCTGCGGTCCGCCGCGGTTCGCCGCGGTGCGGCTCAGGGTGCGGTGAGCCCGGGCAGCGGGCCGAACTCGGTGCAGTGCTCGCAGTCGCAGGTGGTCAGGGAGTTGGCCCGGCAGTGGGCGGTGGCGAAGTAGCGCCCGGCACACGGAGCGGGGGCGACCGGGGCGCCGTCCTCGGGCAGGGTGCGGCGGCAGGCGCCGCAGCTGACCGCGACCGCCACGCCCGCCCGGCGCAGGTCCCGCGCGGCGGGGGCGGCGACCTCGAAGGGGACCTCCGCCAGGAGGACGGCCGTCCCGGCGTCCAGGGCCAGACCGCTGTGGAACAGGCTCAGCCCCGTCACCGTACGGACCGCCCTGAGCCGCACCACGCCCCGGGGCGAGGGGCCGGCGAGCCGTACGGTGAACTGCGGGTCCTCCACAACTCCCCCTTCGCCGAGCGGTGTTCACGCCCTCGGCAGGTCAGTCAACTCCCCGCCCGGCCACCGCGCCAGCGGGTTTCCGTCCGCGTCGATCCGGGAGTCGAGCCCCTCCACGCCGTCGTCGGGGCGGGCCTGGCAAGCTGGGCGCGGACGGGGCGCCGACCGGGTGTCCGTCGGGGAGGGGGTACTGGTGGTGGGTGGTTCGGTGGGCCGACGGGTGCCTCCGCTGGATCCGGAGGTACGGGCGGCGGTGGAGGCCGCCGGGGCGCGGGCGCGGGAGGTGCTCACCCCGGAGGGCCTGGCGGCCTGGCAGGAACGGGACGCGCGGGTTCGGCCCCGGCCGACGATCGACCGGCTGAGCGACGGCGGCCGGTTCGAGGTGACGGAGCTGCAGGTGCCACGGGCCGACGGCGACGGCGCGCTCACCCTGGTCAGCGCGCGGCCCGCCGGGGTCCGCGAGCCGCTGCCGCTGCTCTACTACCTGCACGGCGGCGGGATGGTGACGGGCAACGCGTGGTCCGTCCTGCCCCGGGTGCTGCGCTCCTGGGCCCTGCCCCTGCGGCTGGCCGTGGTCTCCGTCGAGTACCCGCTGGCGCCGCGCACCCGCTTTCCAGGGGCCGTCGAGGACTGCTACGCCGGGCTCGGCTGGGTGGCCGAGCACGCGGACGAACTGGCCGTGGACGCCGGGCGCCTGGTCATCGGCGGCAAGAGCGCCGGTGGCGGGCTCGCCGCCGCCCTCGCCCACCTGGTCCGCGACCGTGGTGGACCGACGCCGATCGGCCAACTGCTGCTCAGCCCGATGCTCGACGACCGCGGCGGCACCTTCTCCAGCCACCAGATGGTCGGTCACGACACCTGGGACCGCGCCTCCAACGCCACCGCCTGGCAGGCCGTGCTCGGCGACCGCCACGGCGCCGCCGACCTCTCCCCGTACGCCGCCCCGGCCCGCGCCACCGACCTCACCGGGCTGCCCGCCGCCTACCTGGACGTGGGCTCGGCCGAGACCTTCCGGGACGAGGCCGTCGCCTACGCCGACGCGATCTGGCGGGCGGGCGGCGAGGCCGAACTCCACGTCTGGCCCGGCGCCTGCCACGGCTTCGACACCCTCGCCCCGCACGCGGCCCTGGCCCGGGACGCCCAGGAGGCCCGCACCCGGTGGCTGCGGCGCGTGCTCCAGCGATGACGTGACGGTGCCGTGGCACCGCCGCGCCGGGCTAACTCCCGGGGCCGGGCAGCCGGGGCCGAAATCGGCTCGACCGGGGCGGCCGCCCGGCGGGATGCTACCGGGATGGAGTTCCTCTGCTACCACCGCGACCGGCCCGGATCCCTGCCGCTGCGCGACGAACTGCTCGAAGCGCACTGGTCCTACATGGACGGGTTCGCGCAGGAGATGATCGCCCGGGGGCCGACGCTCACCGACGACGGGGCCCTGCCCACCGGCAGCGTGCACATCCTCGACCTGCCCGGTCCCGCCGCCGCCCGGGCGTTCGCCTTCGAGGAGCCGGGCTACCAGGCCGGGGTCTACCGGGACGTCCTGCTGCGGCGGTGGCGCAACCTGCTGGGGCGCACCATGTGGGACTTCCCCGGCGGCTGGACCGAGGACACCCGCTACCTCGTGCTCGGCCTCGGCGGCGGGCAGCCCGTCGACCTCGCGGTCCCGGCCGACCGGGAGGAGCTCATCGCCTACGGGCCGCTGCTCTCCGACGACGGGACGGCCTGGCTGGGCACGGCGGCCCTGCTCGGGGCGCCGGATCCGGACGCGGCACGGGCGGTGCTGACCGCTGACGGCTACGCCGACGTCGAGGTGCACCGCTGGCAGTTCGGCGGCCGCCCGTCCTGACGGCCCGTTCCCGTACGGCCGGCCCGCTCCCGTCCTGACCGGGAGCGGGCTGACCGCCGCCGCGCCGGGCTGACCGCCGCCGCGCCGGGCTGACCGCCGCCGCGCGGGCTAACCCCCGGCGTCCGTACGTTCCTCCGCCCGGCCGGGCTCGGCCCAGCGGGTGTGGTAGCTGCCCGGCCGGTCGGTGCGGCGGTAGGTGTGGGCGCCGAAGAAGTCGCGCTGGCCCTGGATCAGCGCCGCGGGCAGCCGCTCGCTGCGCAGGGTGTCGTAGTAGGCGAGCGCGGCGGAGAACGCCGGCACCGGGATGCCGTGCTGGGCGGCCCCGGCGACGACCGTGCGCCAGGCGGCCTGGGCGTCGGCGACCTCGGTGGCGAACTGCGGTTCCGCGAGCAGGCTGACCAGGTCGGGGTTGGCGGCGTGGGCGGCGCGGATCCGGTCGAGGAAGGCGGCCCGGATGATGCAGCCGCCGCGCCAGATCTTCGCCACCGCGCCGAGGTCGATGTCCCAGCCGTACTCGGCCGCCGCGTCGCGGATCATCGTCCAGCCCTGGTCGTAGGCGATGACCTTGGAGGCGTAGAGGGCCTGCTCGACGTCCCGGGTGAAGCGCTCGGCCTCGTGCGGGTGCATCGGGTGCACGGTGCCGCCGGGCAGCGGCCGGTAGGCCTCGCGCAGCGCCGTCCGGGAGGAGGCGACCCGGGCGAAGGTGGCCTGGGCGATGGCGGTGACCGGGGAGCCGAGGTCGAGGGCGGTCTGCACGGTCCAGCGCCCGGTGCCCTTCTGCTCGGCGGCGTCTTGGACGACGTCGACGAAGGGCTTGCCGGTGTCGGCGTCGGTGTGGGCGAGGACCTCGGCGGTGATCTCGATCAGGTAGGAGTCGAGCCGGCCCTGGTTCCAGCGCTCGAAGATGGAGGCGATCTCGGCGGGGGAGTACCCGCCGACGTCCCGCAGCAGGTGGTAGGCCTCGGCGATGAGCTGCATGTCGGCGTACTCGATGCCGTTGTGGACCATCTTCACGAAGTGGCCGGCCCCGTCGGTGCCGATGTGGGTGCAGCACGGCTCGCCGTCCACCTGGGCGCTGATCCGCTCCAGCATGGGGCCGAGCACGGTGTACGACTCGGCGGAGCCGCCGGGCATGACCGAGGGGCCGAGCAGGGCGCCCTCCTCCCCGCCGGAGACGCCGCTGCCGACGAAGTGGATGCCCTGCTCGCGCAGCGCCCGCTCCCGGCGGCGGGTGTCCGCGAAGTGCGCGTTGCCGCCGTCGACGATCATGTCGCCGGGCTCCAGCAGCGGCGCGAACTCCTCGATGACCTCGTCGGTGGGCCCGCCGGCCTTCACCATGATCAGCAGGCGGCGCGGACGTTCCAGCGCGGCCACGAAGTCCCGCGGCGACTCGGCGGGGACGAAGGTGCCCTCGTGGCCGAACTCCTCGACCAGGGCCCTGGTCCGGGCCGGGGTGCGGTTGTGCACCGCGACCGTGTAGCCGTTGCGGGCGAAGTTCCGCGCCAGGTTGCGGCCCATGACCGCCAGGCCCGTCACGCCGATCTGTGCCGAACCGATCGCGGATGCGTCCATGAGCTGTGCTTCCTTCCTCGGGGCCGGCCGACGGAGGAGTGCGCGCCGACCGCGTGCCGCGCACGCGAAGGACCGCCGGGGGCGGTCGGAGTCCAGGATCACCGTCGGACGGTGCCGCCCGCCCGGGGGGTTGGGCCGTTCAGGTGCCCGGAGGCGCCCACTGACCCTGCCGAACCGACCCTACCCCCGTATCAAGTCCCATGGCAGGGCAAGGCCTTGGTGGGCGGCGGGTAAAATTCCGGGCCGCCCGGCGCGGCGGACCGGTGCTGTTCACGTTCCGGCCGCCACCGGTACACCGGGGCCTCCCACCCTGGGGGCCGCACCGCCGCAGTCACCTCCCCTCCCCCCTCCACAGGAGAACTCCGTGACCCGTCGTTACGTCCGACTGGCCGCCACCCTCGGCGCCGCCGGTGTGCTGGCCGGATCCACCGTCGCCCAGGCCGCCGCCGCCGAGGAGGGCCGCGGCGCCCACCGGGCCCAGCACGTCCTGCTGGTGTCGGTGGACGGTCTGCACCAGTCGGACCTCGCCCGCTTCGTGGCCGCGCACCCGCAGTCGGCGTTGGCCCGGCTGGTCCGCGGCGGTGTCGAGTACACCCACGCCGCCACCACCGACCCGTCCGACTCCTTCCCCGGCATGGTCGCCCAGCTGACCGGCGGCGGCCCCGGCACCACCGGCGTCTACTACGACGACAGCTACGACGCCGCGCTGCTCCCGGCCGGCACCACCGACTGCGCGCACGCCAAGCCGGGCGCCGAGGTCGACCTCACCGAGGACCTGGACCGGAACAAGGACGCGCTCGACGCCGGCCAGGGCCTGCCGGGCCTGCCCGGCTCCATCCTGCGGATGACCGGCGACCCGCGGACCCTGATCGACCCGGCCAAGCTGCCGGTCGACCCGCGGACCTGCCGGCCCGTCCAGCCGCACTCCTACCTCCAGGTGAACACCGTCTTCGAGGTGGCCCGCCAGGCCGGCCTGCGCACCGCGTGGTCGGACAAGCACGCGGCCTACGACATCCTCAACGGCCCCTCCGGCGAAGGCATCCAGGACCTCTTCACCCCCGAGGTCAACAGCAACGCCACCGGCTACAAGGGCGACTGGACCAAGGACAACCAGGCCACCGAGCAGTACGACTCGTACAAGGTGCAGGCCGTCCTCAACGAGATCGACGGCTACGACCACAGCCGTGCGCAGCGGGTCGGCACCCCGGCCGTCTTCGGCCTGAACTTCCAGTCCGTCTCCACCGCGCAGAAGCTGGCCAGCTCCGACGGCCTCCGGGGCGGCTACGTCGGCAAGGGCGTGCCCGGCCCGCTGGTGGAGAAGAACCTGGCGTACGTCGACCAGCAGATCGGCGCGCTGACCGCCGAACTGCGCAGGCAGCACCTCGACCGCTCCACCACCGTCATCCTCTCCGCCAAGCACGGCCAGTCCCCGACCGACCCGGCCGCGCTCAACCGGATCGACGACGGCCCGCTGCTCGCAGGCCTCGACGCCGCCTGGAAGGCCGCCCACCCGGGCGCGGGCGCCCTGGTCGCCCACGCGGTCGACGACGACGGCGTGCTGCTCTGGCTCAACGACCGCTCCGCGGCCGCCACCTCCTTCGCCAAGGCCTACCTGCTGGCGCAGCACGGCAACGGCGTCGACATCGACGGCAAGGCCCGCCCGTTCACCGGCGGCGGCGTCCAGCAGGTCTACGCCGGGGCGGAGGCCGCCGACCACTTCGGCGTCGCCCCGGGCGACCCGCGGGTGCCGGACGTCTTCGGCGTCGCGCAGTACGGCGTCGTCTACACCGGCGGCAGCAAGATCGCCGAGCACGGCGGCGACCACGCCGACGACCTGGACGTCCCGCTCGTCGTCTCCGGCGCCGCCACCCCGGGCGGCGTCCGCCGGGACGAGAAGGTCGAGACCAAGCAGATCGCCCCGACCATCCTCGACCTGCTCGGCCTCCGGCCGCACGCCCTCCAGGCCGTGCGCGCGGAGCACACCCGGGTGCTGCCCGTCCGCTGACCTCGGTGAACCGCCCGGCGGCCTGCCCCGGCCGCCCCGGGGAACTGCGGATAGTCACCTGATCCCTGGCGTTCCGTCAGGTATCGTCGCGCGTCGTCGGACCAGGCCCTTCGGTCCGACGACGCGCGACGAGGAACCCAGGGGGAACGAATGACGGTCAACCAGCCCGGTCAGGTCCTGATCACCGGAGCCGCCGGCCGGATGGGCAGCTGCCTGCGGGAGTTGCTGCCCGGGTACGGCCACCGGCTGCGCAGCTTCGACCGGCTGCCCGTGCCCGGCGAGCCCGGGGCCGTCACCGCCGACCTGCTGGACGTCGAGGCGCTGGCGGCGGCGATGGACGGGGTCGACGCCGTGGTCCACCTGGCCGGGATCCCGGGGGAGGCGCCGTTCGCCGACATCCTGGCCGCCAACATCGAGGGCACCTACCGGCTGTACGACGCGGCCCGGGCGGCCGGCGTCCGCCGGATCGTGTACGCCAGCAGCAACCACGCGACGGGCTTCACCGAGCGGCCCGCCGACGGCGGCACCGTGCCGGTGGACGCGCCGCAGCGGCCCGACACGTACTACGGGGTCTCCAAGTGCTTCGGCGAGAGCCTCGCCTCGCTGTACGCCGACCGGCACGGCATCGAGACCGTCTCGCTGCGCATCGGCTCCTTCACCGACCGGCCGCGCAGCATCCGGATGCTCGCCACCTGGCTCAGCCCCGGTGACTGGGCCCGCCTCGCACACGCCGCACTCACCGGCCCCGTCACCGGCCACACCGTGGCCTACGGGATATCCGCCAACACCCGCGCCTGGTGGGACCTCTCGACGGCCCGGGCGCTCGGCTACGAGCCGCAGGACGACGCCGAGCCCTTCGCCGCCGAACTGATCGCCGAACTGGGCGAGTTGTCCCCCGAGGACCCGGAACACCGCTACCTCGGTGGCCGCTTCACCCAGGCCGGGCGATGACGGCCGCCCCGGGCATGGAAGACTCGGCCGGATGATCGTGATGCAGCCCGTCCTGGAGGCGCGCCCCCTGGACGACTTCGACCTCTGGCCCGTCGCCGACACCGGGTCCGCCGAGTTCCTCGCCCTCGACGGCGGGCTGTCGCCCGCCGAGGTCGGGACGGCGGTGCTGCTGGTCGCCCGCTGCAACGGCAGCGGTCCCGACCTCGATCCCGAGGGCGAGCGGCCGCCCCGGCCGGCCGACCCGCTGGGCTCCTTCCTGTACGGACTGCTGACCGTCGAGGACGTGTACGCGGCGGGCGGGCTGCGGGTCACCGACCGGGCCACCGGCATCGTGTTCCAGCCCGGCTGCTGCGACGGTCTGGAGGACTGGCGGGACTGGCACGGGCTGGCGGAGCACGGCGGGCTGGTCGGCTACGGGCACGAGCCGGTCTCCCCGGTCGCGGAGCGGTTCGGCCGCACCGTCCGGCTCACGGTCAACGCCGACGAGCCCGACAGTCCGGTGATCGTGCTGCCCGTCGCGGACCTGGGTGGGCTGCTCGCCGGGGTCGAACGGGATCTGGCCGACTTCCTCGGGCTGGCCGCCGACTGGGCCCGGCAGTACCTGCCGCCCGTTCATCGGGCCCCCGTCATCGCCGCCCTCGCCCGGGCCCTCGACCTGCCCGTGCAGAGCGCGCCGGGCGTGCCGACCGCGCCGGGTTCGCCGCCGGAGGGGTAGACCGGCCGCTCCGCGCCGCTCCGGCTACCTGAGCAGGAAGTCGTAGACCGCCTGCCGTCCGGCCGGGTCGGCCGCCCGGTTCTGCACCGAGTGCGCCGCCCCGGGCACGATCACGATCTCCGGGTCGTGTGCCAACTCGCCCTGTTCGTAGAGTAGTTCGTACGGGGTGGCGAGGTCCCGATCGCCGCCGAGCAGCAGCACCGGCACATCGGGCAGCTTGCGGTGTGCCGGGGGCAGCGGCGGCACTGGCTCGCGCGGCCAGTCGAGGCAGACCAGCAGGCTGCCGAGGCCGGTCGCGGTGGCCGGGTCGTACGGCCAGGTCTGCTCGGCGGTCAGCTGCTGCCGGGTGCGCTCCAGCGCGGCCGCCCGGCCCGCCACCGGGGTGTCGGTGCTGCCCCAGGGGAAGCGCCCGTCGGCGCACAGGGTGGCGGAGTGCAGGCCCTGGCTGAGGTCCTCGGCCGGGGCGGCGTCGACTTCGCGGTGGACGAGGGCGAAGAAGTCCTGGAGCTTCGCGGGCTGCCCGGCGGCTGCCTCGTGCAGGATCTCCGGGACACCGCCGAAGTCCGGGTCGATGAACTCGTAGCCGGTGAGCGCGCTGAGGATCTGCGCGCCGTTGCCGTACTTCCGCACGGTGGCGGCGAGGTCGGCGGCCGGGTCGGTGGTGCAGCCGGTGGCCCGGCAGGCGGCGCGCAGGACCCGGGCGGTGGCGGGCAGCGCGGCCAGGTCGAGCGGGTCGAAACCGCTCGGCGGCGCGACCGAGTCGAGCACCAGGCGGGCCACCCGGGAGGGGTGGGCGAGGGCGTAACGCTCGGCGACGACGGTGCCGTAGGAGACGCCGTCCAGGGTGAGGCGCCGGTCGCCGAGGGCGCGGCGCAGCAGGTCGATGTCGGCGACGGTGTCCGCGCTGCTGTAGTAACGGGCGTTCGGGCCGAGGGCGGCGGCGCAGTCGAGGACGGACTGCTTGCGGGGCACAGCGAGGTCGGAGGAGCCCATGTCCTCCTGGAGGCCGGGGCACTGGAGGGCGCCCCGGCCGGTGCCGCGCTGGTCGAACACCACCAGGCGGTAGTCCTTGAGGACGGGCTCCAGCTTGCCCGCCATCCGTCGGATCGACGAGACGCTGGACTGGCCGGGGCCGCCGGAGAGGAACAGCAGGTCGCCCTTGGGCGGCCTGCTGTTGTCCGTGAAGGCGACCTGGAGGTCGAGGGTGCCGGGGGTGGCGCCGCTGTGGTCGAGCGGGACGGTGAGGGTCCCGCAGGTGAACTCGGGCGCGTCGGGGCAGGGTGCCTGCCCGGCGACGCCGCCGCTGTGGCGTGGTGGTTCGGCCGGGGCGGCGACGGCGGGCCCCGCCAGGCTGGTGGTGGCCAGCACCGCGACGGCGCCCAGGAAGGCGGCGGTGCGACCGCGTCTGCGCGTCGGTGCCGTCGGGACGGTCGGGTTCGTCACGGTCGTCATGGGTGTCCGGGTTCCTTCCGCTCGCGCCGCGTCCGCGTGGACGCGGTCGGGGAACCAGCCTGCGCACCGGGACGCTTCGTTGGCGAGCCTTCGGACGCGATTCGCTCCGGCAACGGGCCGTCAGGACCGGGACGGCCCGGAGCGAGAGGGCGCCACTCGATGCTCGACACCCCCTCAGCGGGGCAGGCCGGTGGTGAGCCGCCCGTCGCGGACCTCCCAGGTGCCGCCGTGCGCGGTGGCGCCGCGTAGGCCGTGCAGGGTGTCGGGGCCCGCGAGGGCGATCGTGCGCCGCTCGGCGAGGGCGGCGGAGCCGAAGGTCCGTTCGGCGCTCCAGGCGGTCCGGGCAGTGCCGTGCTGGAGCCGCCGGGCCAGTTGGGCCCAGCCGAGGGGCGCGGCGGCTGTCACCCAGGCGTCGGGCTGCTGGGCGGTGAGGCGCCGGGCCGGGCGCAGCCAGGAGGCGGCCTGTTCGGGCCAGTCGACGACGGTGAGGACGGTGCCTCCGGTGGCCTGCCAGGCGTCGGCGAGGGCCCGGGCGGTCGCGCGGGAGGCCTCGTCCCGGCTGTGGCCCACGGCCACGGTGTGCACCCGGGGGCGGTGTGCCGCCAACAGCCCTATCAGGGAAGTGAGTTCGGCTTCGGTGTGCGGGGCGGGCGCGGGCAGCGGCCGGTCGGCGGAGAGGAGGGCGGAGCGTTCGGCCGGGCCGAGTGCTCGGAAGGGGCGCCGGTCGGCGGGTCCGGGGGTGGGCACGGTGTCCTCGGTTCAGGCGTCGTGGAAGACGAGCCCGAGGGCGTGGCGCCGACCCGAGCGTACGGTGCTCACGCCGTGCCGCACGGGGGCGGCGGAGTAGCCCCGGGCGGAGCGGACGGGCCGGTCGCGGGTGGTGAAGACCAGGCCGTGGCCCTGGGGGAGGACGGTGCTGGTGCCGCGGGACTGGGCGCGGGGGCGCTGTTCGACCAGGAGGAACTCGCCGCCGGTGTAGTCGGTGCCGTGCCGGTCGAGGCCGATGACCACCTGGAGCGGGAAGACCAGGTCGCCGAAGAGGTCGCGGTGCAGGGCGTTCCAGTCGCCCGGCCCGTAACGGAGCAGGATCTGCGAGGACTTGGCCTGTCCGGCCGCGTGGCACCGCTCCAGCCACTCGTCGAGGGAGTCGGGCCAGGGCGCGGGGCGGCCGAGCTTCGCTGCCCAGTCGCGGGCGACGGTGAGCAGGTGCGGGTAGAGGGCCCGGCGCAGGGGGTCGACGGGTGGCGGCGGCTGGTGGGTGAAGTAGCGGTACCGGCCGGAGCCGAAGCGGTGGCGGGCCATGTCGACGGTGCTGCGGAACAGTTCGTCGTGGTCGTAGTGGGCGGCGAGGTCCCGGCATTGCGCGGGGGTGAGGAGTCGGGGGGTGAGGGCGCAGCCGTGGGCGTCGAGCTCTTCGGCGAGGGCGGGCCAGTCGGCCGAGTCGACGCGCTGCCGTACGGGCGCGGGGGAGGCAGTGGTGGTTCGGGTGCTCACGGGCCCAGTCTCCGGCCCGCCGGTGTCCGTCGCTGGCGGCTTTCGGACCGGGAGGTGTCGGCGTGGCCGAGGGCGGTGGCGGGGCGCGCCGGTCGCCCTCCTCATCCGGCGGGGAGGGCGACCGGCCGTGGCTCAGGAGACGTTGACGGCGGTGTCGTCGAGGACGAAGGAGGTCTGCTTGGTGTAGTCCTCGGCGCCGGAGAACTTGAGGGTCACGCTCTGGCCGGCGTAGCCGGACAGGTTGAAGCTGTGCTGCTGGTAGCCGGTGGCCGCGTTGACGTTGGAGTAGGTCGCCAGGGTGGTGCCGTTGGCGGTCACGGTCAGCTTGTCGAAGGCGGTGGTGCTGCTGGCGGCGGTGTCGATGTGCAGCCAGAAGCTGAACGTGTAGCTGCTGCAGCCGGCCGGGAGGGTCACGGTCTGGGCGAGGGTGTCGGTGTTGGTGCTGCCGTACCCGTCGAGCCAGGCGTCGTAGCTGCCGGAGTGCGGCGGCTCGCTGGAGCTGCTGTTGACGGTGCTGGTGCCGCTGGTGTTGGTCTCCGTCCAGCCGGTCGTTGAGCCGGCCTCGAAGCCGGGGTTGGTGAGCAGCTGGGCGGCGGTGCAGCCGGTGCCGCCGCCGGTGGGCTGGACGGTCCAGGTGAAGGTGACGGAGGAGGACGGGCCGGTGGAGTCGGTCGCGGTGGCCGTCACGGAGTACGTCCCGGCGGTGGTCGGCGTGCCGCTGATCAGGCCGGTCGTGGCGTTGACGCTCAGGCCGGCGGGCAGGCCGGAGGCGCTGTAGCCCAGGGTGCCCCCGGCGGTGTCGGTGGCGGAGAGCTGGAGGCTGGTGGCGGTGCCGGCGGTGGCGGTGCGGGCGCCGGGGTTGGTGAGGGTGACGCTGCCGGTGGTGCTGCCGCTGCCGCCGGCGGCGAGCCAGGCGGTGGCGTTGAGGCCGAGGGCGGCGTCGGTGCCGGCCGGGTCGTTCCAGCCGTTGTAGACGGTCTTGCCGGGTTCGCCGGTGCCGTCGTCGATGGCGGAGCTGTCGCCCCAGATGGCGACCCGGCCCTTGCCGAAGCTGCTGGTGGCGAAGAAGGCGCCGGTGGTGCCGGAGTAGCCGGTGCGGTAGACGATGCCCTTGACGGCGGGGTTGTCGGCCGGCTTGAGGGTGAAAGTGGTGCCGTTGCGGATGATGCTGCCGGTGACGGTGCCGAAGGGGCCGTGCAGGACGGGGTCGGTGGCGTCGTTGACGGCGGTCGGGTTGTCGGTCTGGATGTTGAGCAGGTCGACGGAGAGCCCGAACGGGTCCTTGCTGTTGACCGAGTTGGCGGTCATCAGGTCGTTGATGACGGCGGGGGAGTCCCAGCCGTCGTTGTTGCGGTCGCTGCCGGTGTGGTCGGAGATCAGGAACAGGCCGCCGCCGTTCTGGACGAACGTCATGACCGCGGTCTTCTCGGCGTCGCTGAGCCGGACGTTGGGCTCGGGCAGGACGAACTCGTCGAAGTTGGCGAGGTCCAGCGCGCCACCGGTGCCGTAGGTGATGGCGGAGCCGCTCGGCAGGGTCTTGAGGCTGTACTGGCCGGTCTTCTGGAGGGCGACGCCCCAGCTGGAGATGGCGCCGGTCCAGTCGGTCTCGGACTGCGGGGCGGCGTTCTCGGCGAGCGGGTCCGGCTGGCTGGTGCTGATGATCCAGTCCGCGTTGCCGGCGGTCTCCGCCTTGCTGTTGTCGAACAGGACGCGGTGCTGGGTGGTGGTGGTCGCGGAGGCGGTGGCCGTCCTCGTGGCCGCGGTGGTGGCTGCGGCGGCGGGGTGGGGGGCGGTGCTCGCGACGGCGAGCACGGTCAGGACGGCGGCGCCCAGGGCGAGCGGGCGTGTCGCGTTGACGCGTCTGAGCATGGGTCAAGTCCCTTGGCTTGTGGGGATGCAGGGGAGAGCTACGCGCGTAGGCGCAGTGGCACCGTCCCATGATGGGGTAATCGGAGCTTGAACGGAACGCGACGAAACGGCTCATCAGTGCGCCGTCGGGCCTTTCGGCGGAAGTCTGCACAGCTGCGACACGGCTGGGCCACCGGACCTCCGCGCCCGGGGCGCGGCCCTTGCCGAAGCCTTTAACGAGGGCTCAGGCAAGGGCCGCGGGGACGGGACCCTGGCGGGCGGCGCGGGGACTCCGGTGACCGGAGCAGCTACCTGGAGTCGCTACCCCCGGGCCAGCCGCCCCAGGGCCAGGCCCGCCAGCAGTGCGGCGCCGTCGCCGAGCACGCCGTCGTCGAACTCGGCCTCCGGGGAGTGGTTGTAGGGCGCGGTGAACGGGTCGCGCCCGTCGGCCGGGACGGCACCGAGCAGCAGGTACGCCGACGGGACCAGTTCGCCCAGGACGCCGAAGTCCTCCGAGCCGGCGATCGGTTGGGGCATCTCCAGGTACCGCCCCGACCCGAACAGCCGGGCCGCCAGGCCGGACGCGAACTCCGTCTCCACCGGGTCGTTGACGGTCACCGGGTAGCCGGGCTCCACCTCGGCCGCCACCTCCAGCCCGTGGGCCGCCGCGATCCCGTGCACCACTCGCAGGGCCTCGGTGCGCACCAGCTCGCGCGAACGCGGCGAGACGGAGCGGATGGTGGCCTCGAAGCGCGCCTCGTCGGGGATCACGTTGGCCGCCGTACCGGCGCCGAGCGTGCCCACGGTGAGCACCACCGGGTCGAAGGCGTCGATCCGGCGGGTCACCATCGACTGGAGCGCCAGGACCGTTTCGCAGAGCGCCGGGACGGGGTCGAGCGCCGAGTGCGGGCTGGAGCCGTGCCCACCGCGCCCGTGCAGGGTGGCCCGCAGGGTGTCGGAGGCGGCGAGCACCGGCCCGGGACGGGTGGCGACCACCCCGTTGGGCAGGATGGCGGCGGCCACGTGCAGGGCGTAGGCGGCCACCACCCGTTCCCCGGCCGCGTCCAGCACGCCCGCCTCGACCATCAGCCGGGCGCCGTCCGCCCCCTCCTCGCCCGGCTGGAACATCAGGACCACGTTCCCGGCCAGCTCCGCGCGCCGCTCGCACAGCAGCCGGGCCGCGCCGACCAGCGCGGCCATGTGCAGGTCGTGCCCGCAGGCGTGCATCACCCCGGGGGCCTCGGAGGCGTACGGCGGCTCGGTGCCCTCCTGCACCGGCAGCGCGTCCATGTCGGCCCGCAGCAGCACGTTCGGGCCCGGTCGGCCGCCGCGCAGGACGGCGGTGATCGAGCTCAGTCCCTTGCCGAGGGAGATTTCCAGGGGGAGGCCGTCGAGCGCGGCGAGCAGCCGGGCCTGGGTCCGGGGGAGGTCCAGTTCGAGCTCCGGATGGCGGTGCAACTCCCGTCGGAGTAGCGCGAGTTCTGGTTGCAGGCGGGCGGCCGAGCGGAGCAGTTCGGACAGGTCGAGCCGCTCCCACGGTGCGGCGGGCGCGCCGGGGGCGGCGCTGGGCAGGTCGGACACGGGGGACCTCCAGGGGTGGACGGACCCGGGGGAGCCCGGGGCGGCTGGTGCCATGATCGGAGGTTGCCCACCCCGGTCCGGCCCGGCACACGGGACGGCCGGGAATCCGCTCCGGACGCCACGGGAAACGCTCCGGGGCACGGCCGACCTCCGGGTTCGTTGAGATGGTCCGACGGAGTGACTATCTTCATGGGGTGAGTGAGCGTGTGATGCAAGAACCCACCGTGATGGTCCTGACCGCCCTCGCGGACGCCCCCCGGCACGGCTACGCCATCGCCCAGGAGATCAAGGCGATGACCGACGGCCGGGTCGCCCTGCGCACCGGGGCCCTGTACGGGGCCCTGGACCGCCTGCTGGCCGACGGCCTGATCGAGGTCGAATGCGAGGAGGTCGTCGACGGCCGGGCCCGACGGATCTTCACCCTCTCCCCGTCCGGCCGCGAGCGGCTGGCCGCGGAGGCCGAACGGCTGGCCGCGACGGCCCGGGAGGCCACCCGCCGGCTGTCCGCCGCCCGCCCGGCGGCGACCGGCACATGATCGACCACCTGCTGCGCCTCTACCCCGCCGCCTACCGGCGCGCCCACGGCGCGGAGATCGCCGCGACCTACCGTGAGATGACCGCCGGCGAGCCGCTGGGCACGCGCCTGCGGGACGCGGCGGAACTGGCGGGGCACGCGCTGCGGCTGCGCGCGGGGCTGGGGCCGGGCTCCGCCGCCGCGCGGGTGCTCGGGACGGCGTACCCGCTCGTCCTGGCCGCCTCGGCCGCCGCCTGCGGACTGCACCTGCTGCGCTGGTACGCCGGCGTGGCCGCCTCACCGGCCCCCTTGGGGCTGCAACTCCGGTCCGACCTGTCCGGGCTGTGGGGCGCGCTGCTGCTCTCCTCGCTGCTGGTGTTCGCGGGGGCGGCGGCCGCCCTGGCCGGACGGTGGCGGGCGGGCGTGCCCTGCACCGTGGCCGGGCTGCTCTCCTTCGCCGCGGCCGCCGTGGCCAGCGGTCCGGCGTTCGGCGACCCGGTCGCCGGCCCGGCCGCCGCCGTGCTGGCGGCGGCCGCGCTGCTCGGCGGCCCGCCGGACCGGCGTACGGAGGCCCTGGCGGCCGGCCGGGCGGGCACCGCCGGGGTGGCGGTCGCGCTGGTGCTGATACCCCTGGCGGCGGTGGCCGCGCACGCCGTGCCCTGGGTCAGCACCGACTACGGGTGCTGGCCGCTGCTGGTGCTCGCCGCGGCCGCGGCGGTGACGGCCTGGCGCAACGGCTCCCGGGGCACCCGCGAACTGGCCGCGCTGGCGCTGGCCTCTCCGCCGCTGCTCGCCCAGGCCGGCACGGTGGCGTGGGGCGATCCGACCGCGCTCGCCGCCCTGGCGACCGTCCTGACGGCAGCCCTGGCGGCCGTCCCGCTCGCCGGGCGCCTGGGCCGGGCCCCGCGCTGAACGATCCGACCCCGCCGAGCGGCCGGTAGGACCCGTACCGGCCGCTCGGCGGGGTTCGTCGCGCTCGTGTTACTCCGTTTGACGTAGCATTCCGTTCAACGGACTATCGGGCCGTCGGCTCCACCGGATCCGGCGGGCCCGCGCGAGAGGATGCCCATGCCGTTCACCCTGTCCCACCCGGCAGCCGTCCTGCCCCTGCTGCGCACGCCGTTCAGCAGGGCCGCGCTGGTGGCCGGGGCCGTCGCGCCGGACCTGCCGTACTTCCTGGTCGCCACCGGACTGCCGGTCAGCGCCCAGTCCTGGTACGAGCCCTTCGCCAACGCCACCACCACCCACACCCTGCCCGGCGCCCTCACCGTCGGCCTGCCGTACACCCTCGCGCTGTGGGCGCTCCTGCTGGCCGGGCGGCGGCCGCTGGCCGCACTGCTGCCGCTTCCGTCGCCCGCCGCGCCGACGGTCGGAGCGCCCGGTACGGCCGGAACGCCTGGTGCACCCGGTACGGCCGGGGCGGTGGCGCGGCGGGCCGGGTGGGTCCTGCTGTCCGCGCTGATCGGCCTCGCCACCCACCTGGTCTGGGACTCCTTCACCCACTTCGACGGCTTCGTGGTCACGCGCGCACCCTGGCTGAACACCACCCTGGCCGGCAGCCTCAGCTGGGCGCGGGCCCTGCAGCACGCCAGCACCATCGGCGGCCTGGCCGCCATCGCCGTCTTCGGCTGGCGCCGGCGGTCCCGGCTGCGTATCACCGGCGGCCTGGTCGCCATCGCGGGCCGGCGCCGCCACGTCCTGCTGGCGCTGGCCCTGTGCACGGCCACCGGGGCCGTCGCGCACGCCTGGTGGTGGCTGGCCGGCCCGCAGGCGGTGGCCGGCGGGCGGCCGCTGGACGTCCTGCTCGAAGGCGTGCTCTCCGACGCGGCGAAGGGCGCGGGCGCGGGCCTGATCGCCGCCCTGGCGCTGTACACCGCCGCCTGGTGGGCCCGCCACGCGGCCGTCGCGCTGCGCGGCCGCACGGGCGCCGCACAGGCCGGTACCACGGCCTGACCGCGACGGGCCGTCCTGCCGCCCGATGGGTCGGCAACTCCCGCCTGCCAGGCAGGACTTCGCTGCCGTTCGACGTTTCGGGGGCGCCCGCCGGGCGCCCCCGAAGGGCCGGACGCTGGGTCCGGACGGTGGCCGGCTCCGCTGCATCGGAGGGCGGCCGTGGTCCCTGGGTGTCGATTGCTCGCGACCGGGACTTCGGGTTCAAGGCTGGCGGGGAGCGCGACCGGAACGCCCAGTTGCGTGCTGCGGAGCCGGACGGAGCGGTGGCGGTTGCGGTGGAGCCGCCCGGGTCGGCGGCGGATGACCTGGGCCTTTTCCCGTTCCGCCGGGCGAGATTGTTGCGGCGGGTTCCGGACTGCTGCGCAAGAAATACCGGGAGTGGCGTTCGTCGGGGAGGAAAACCCGGACAGGGGCGCGATCCGGCGTGTGCGGGGGCGCTCACAGTGGCCGCGAGCTGCGGATACCTCCGTTGATCATGCGATGTTCTTTCAGAGAGGAATGCCGGTTGGGCCGTTCGGGGAAATCACGAGGCTCGTCGTACCCGAGAATGAACGCCGGGTGCTGGGCGGGAGCTGCAATCTCCGGCCCGGGTCTTCAAGACTCGATTGAACGTCATTTCGATTTTAGGGACTTCGTATGAGTGTGCCGCGTCCGCGGCGGACGGCGGCGGGCAGCAGTGTGCTGCCCGTTCCGGTCGTCGTCCTGGCGTTGGGTGTCCTGACCGCGGTCGTCGTTCTCGCCCTGGCCGGGGTGTCCACCGAGACGATCATCGCCCTGTCGAGCGCAGCGGTCTTCGCCGCGGCCGAGCTGACCAGAAGGCTGGTCGCCGCCGTCGCCCGCGGACGCCGGCGCAGGTGAGCGTGCGGCATGGGACGGCACAAGAAGGCGGTGCCGGACGGTGCGTTCGCGAAACGGCTCGCCGTCTACCTGCGCGGCCTCCGGGAGCGCAGCGGCAAGACCTACGAGGCCATGGAACCCTACTCCGTCGCGACCTTCTCGCGCGCGGACTCCGGTTCTTCCAAGCCGAGTTGGCCCGTCGTGGAGGCCTACGTACGGGCCTGCGGCGGACGGCCGTCGGAGCTGCGCAAGGCCGCCAGGCTGTGGCAGGAGACGCCCGCGAACCAGTCGGCGGCGGACGCCCTGGCCGACGGTGCCGACGCCTGGCCCGAACCGGACGCCCTGGTGGAGCCCCACCAGCTCGGTGAGGCCATGCGGATCGCGCGGAAGGCGTGCGGCCGCCCGTCGCTGCGCGAGCTGGAGGCGCGGGCGGCGCGGCTCGGCGAACAGCTCTCCCGCAGTACGGTCAGCGACGCGCTGCGCTCGCCCGGCGGACCGCAGTTGCGGACGTTCTGCGCCTTCATGCGGGTGATCGCGGACTATCCGGGGTCACCGGCCGCCGGCTACCCGGTCCGGGTGTGGGCCGAGGCATGGCACCGCGTGCAGGAGGGGAGCGGCAGGGCGGTGCCCGCCGTCGGGCCGGGGCATCCGACGGCGGCGCGCGGGCGCGCGCCGTCGGCCGGGGAGGGGCGGCGGCGCCCGCGGTTACTGACCCGTCCGTGGGCGCCGCCGGGGCCGCTGCGCGACCTCAAGGACGCCCTGCACGACCTGTACCTCTCGGCCGGCGCGCCGTCCCTGGCCGACATCGCGGGCGCCGTCCGGCTGGACGACTCGCTCGCCGCCGCACCGGAGCGGGACAGCATCCGCCGGCTGCTGCGCTCGCCCCAGCTGCCGCCCAACCCGCACGACGCGGTGGCGGTGGCGTCGGTGCTGGCCCGGATGGCGGGGGTCGGGGCGGGGGAGGCCGCCGTGCGCGCCCGGAACCTGTGGATCGCGGCGGCGGCGGAGCCCCCGTACGGGCACGCCGTCGCGGACCTGCTCGATCCGATCGCCCTCGGGGTCCGTCCGACCTTCGCGTTCCCGGACATGCCCGACACCCTGCCGACCCTGACCCCGTACGTGGACCGGCTGCACGACCGGGCGCTGCTGGACGTGGTGCGGATGGGGGTCGGCGGGCACAGCGGCATCGTCATCGCGCGCGGTGAACCGTCGACCGGCAAGACGCGCAGCTGCTGGGAGGCCGTGCGGTCGCTGCCCGCCGACTGGCGGCTGTGGTACCCGGCCAACCCCTCCGACACCGGGCAGGTGCTCCAGGCGCTGGCGGGGGCCGGGCCCAGGACGGTGGTGTGGCTGGACCGGATCGACCGCTACCTGGACGCCGCCCAGGGGGTGACGGCCCAGCGGATCCACGACGAGATCAGGCAGGCGCTGTCCGACACCCGCCGGGCCCCGGTCCTGGTGATCGGGACGGTCTCCGACTCCGCCCGGATGCTGACCGGGGAGGGGAGCGAGGACCCCCCGAACGCCGCCGCCCTGATGCTGATCGAGGAGGCGGGCGTCAACGTCCCCAACTCCCTGACGGGCAGTGAGCTGCTCGGGCTGGCCGCGCTGGCGCACCGGGACCCCCGGCTGTCGCTGGCCCAGGCCACCGCCAAGGAGACGGCCGTGCAGTTCCTGGCCAGCAACCACGGCGCCCACCCCGTGGTCAACGCGTACTCCTTCCACACGGCCGTGACCACGAGGGACACCGACACGCTCGTGGTGGGGGCGCGGCTCCTGCACGAGACCGGTCGGCCGCGGGAGGCGGTGGCCTGGTACCAGGCCGCGGCGGAGGCCGGTGACAGCCAGGCCGTCCGGTCGGCGGCGAGCCTGCTCAGCGAGAGCGGCGACCTGGCCGAGGCGATCTCCTGGCTGCGCGAACGCGCCGACGCCGGCGACACCCACGCCGCCCTGGAGGCGGCCCGCCAGCTGGAGCACGACGGGCAGGACGAGGAGGCGATCACCCTCTACCAGCGCGCCGCCCAGACGGGTGGCAAGAGCCAGGCGCTGCGCTCGGCGGCGGCGGTGCTGCGCCGCCACGGCCGGGCGCCCGAGGCCCTGGCGTGGTTGCAGGGCCGGGCGCGGGACGGCGACGAGAAGGCGTACCGCGAGGCCGCGCACCTGCGCTGGACCACCGGTGACCGGGAGGGCGGACTGCGCTCCTACGAGGAGGCGGTGGCCGCCGGCGACACCACCGCGCTGCGCGAGGCGGCGGAGCACCTGCAGGCCGCGGACCGGGTCGAGGAGGCGATCGACTGGTACCGGCGCGCCGTGCGCGGCGGGGACAAGGTGGCCCTGCGGCCGCTGGCCGACCTGTTGAAGGCCGAGGGCGACCTCGACGGCGCCCTGCCGTACTACCTGCGGGCGGCGGAGCTGTCCGACGTGCTGGCCATGCACCAGGCGGCCGCGCTCTACCGGTTGGGGAAGCAGCCGGCCCGGGCGCTGCACTGGTACCGGGAGGCCTCCCGGCACGGGGACGACTCCGCGCTGCTGCACATCGCCGCCCTCCACCAGGAGGCCGGACGGATCGACACGGCGCTGACCTGGTACGCGAGGGCGGCCGACAGCCGGATCCGGGACGCCTACCGGGAGGCCGTCTGGATGCTCTGGGACGCGGGGCGGCTCGACGACGCCTACGCGTGGCTGGCGGGCCGGGTCGACAACGGCGATCGCCGGGCGCTGCGCGAGCTGGGCGACCTGCTCCGCGAGGCCGGCCGGCTCCCGGAGGCGCTGGCCTGGTACCGGCGGTCCGCGGAGCTCGGCAGCAGGTACTCCCTCCGGCACGTGGCCCGACTGGAGGCCCGGCTGGGCACCCCGCCGGTCCGGTGATTCTCGGCCACGCCACGGCCGGACTCCCCTGCGAACCTCACGAGTTACTTCACCCCAGTGATTCCGGGCCGTTCCGGAGGTTGATTACCGGGGTAATCAGAGAAGTGACATGTCTCAGGAATGTGAGCAAGCTGCGTGCCCTGGTATGTCAGCTTTTGCTGGTAAAAGTCGCCGGTGGTGAGGCGCATAGACAGCAGAGGAATTGCCTTGGCACTATCAACTCCTGACCTTCACTAGGCGACTACTTAAGCGAGGGCCGTACCGGGCCGCTAGGCTGTGCGAATGGTTCCCGCGCCGCCCCCGACACTGACTCTCGAAGCCGCCGGGGAGCTCCAGCGGCGCCTCCGCGCCGAGATCGGGCCGGGCCTCAGCGAGCGGGAACTCGATGACGTGGAGGCCCGGTTCGGCTTCCGGTTCGCCGCCGACCACCGGACCTTCCTGGCCGCCGGCCTCCCGCATGGGTCCCGGTGCTGGCCGGACTGGCGGCACGGCGACCCCGACGACCTGCGGGCCCGGCTGACCGCGCCGGTCGAGGGCGTGCTGTTCGATGTCGAGCACAACGGCTTCTGGCACCCGTTGTGGGGGCCGAAGCCGGACGGGACCCGGGAGGCGCTGCGGATCGCGCGGGCCGAGCTGGCGACTGTCCCGCAGCTGGTCCCGGTCTACGGCCACCGCTACCTGCCGGGAACGGCGGGCGAGTCGGGCCACCCGGTGCTGTCGGTCCACCAGACCGACCTCATGTACTACGGGAACGACCTCGCCCACTACGTCCGGAACGAGTTCACCGGTCGGCCCGGCACGCTCTCCCGAGTGCGTACGACCGTCGCCTTCTGGTCGTACTTCGTCGACGGGGAGACGACCTTCACCACCCCGCACGATCCCTACGCCGTCACCGCGCGGGAAGCGGTCGAGCACATGCGGATGCTCGCCCTGGAACGCCTGATCGGCCGCAGGGTGGACGACGACCAGCTCGTCCGGACCGGGCTGACGGCGGAGGCGCTCGGCGTCGAGGCGCCGTCCCTGCCGCTGCTCGCCGGCCTGCCGTACGGCGACCGAGGGCGGGCTCCCGAGCTCTTCGACCGGGTGCTCGCCGAACTGGGCCTCACCGCCGGACTCCCCGGCAAGGACACCGGCCACCCGTGGGAGGCGGCTCGTCGGGAGCTCGTCCACTGGTGGCTCCGGCTGATCGTGAACGGCGGTACGGCACCCACGGTCGGCGCCGAGGTCATCGCCCACGGCGGCTGGGGCGCGCTCGGCCGGCCCCGCGCACTGTGGCCTCTGGTGACCCTGGACGTGGGGTGTGACAGCCCGACGGGCGAGCGGATCCGCACGTTCGAAGAGCTCGGCGCCGCGATCGTGGCAGAGGCCGAACGGCTGCTGGCCGGCCCCTGGTCGCCGCACGGACCGCGCTGACGGCCTCCCCCCAGCGGAAGTGTCGGGTCAACGTCGGGTGAACGTCGTGGTCGGGCGGGACGGGCCGCGGTGAGGATGGACCCCGCGCCGACGACGGCGATTCCCACCGACTGGGGGCAACGAATGAGGTACCGGTACACGGCTGTGCTCGGCCTGGCGGCCGCGCTCGTCACGGTGATCGGCACGTCGGGAACGGCGAACGCCTACTACAACCAGGACAACCTGGTCATCGGCAGTGTCCAGTTCATCGACCACCACCTCGGGAGCGTGTACGGCAGCTACGAGCTGTCCTCGACCACCTACAGCACCGGCGCGGCCAACCTCCGCTGGAAGGTCGCGTCAGCCGCGCCCGACACGGGCTACCCGAACGTCCAGCTCCGCAACGACAGCAGCGGCCGCTGCATACGGGCCATGAGCGCCGGCACGGTGCAGATGAAGTCGTGCGACGACAAGGACCCGTACCAGATCTGGGCGATGACCAACGGTGCGTACGGCACCCAGTTCTTCAACTTCGCCGTGCGCTCCTGCCTGGACAACGGCAACAACAGCCCCTACCTCTTCCACGAGGAGGGCTGCAACACCAACAACCCGTACCAGAGCTGGTACCTGACGCAGTAGAGCGCGGGCCGGGACCGGAAAGCAACCACGCCTCGTACTGACGGGACCGGTGCCGTTTCCGACCGCTCGGCCCTCGGGGCCGGGCGGTCGGCCGCGTTTCACCTCGTGATGTCGCCGTCCGGCAGGTCCTGGACGGTGACCTTCCCGCGCGGCTGGCCCAGCAGGCGGGCCACCGCGTCGCCGATCCCCTGCGCGTCGCCGGTCGGTCCGGGCGGGGCCGTGTCGGTGTACCGCTCGATGGCCTTCCGGAAGTACGAGGGGTTCCAGGCCCCGACGGCCCCGCTGACATCGACGGCCTGCACCGGCCGGTGGCCGACGGCCCGCCTGATGGCGGGGAGGATCTCGTCCGAGCTGTACTTCCCCGGGACCTGGAACAGGCTCGCATGGCCGCCGACCTTGCCGCCGTCCCGCAGCAGGACGGTGACGACCAGGCAGCTGGTCACCGACGGGTAGGTGATCGTCCCGCGCGGCCCCACCTCGCCGACCTCGCCCTCCGTGATCCGGACATCGGCCGGCTCGGCGGCGGGCCGGACCACCGTGCCCGACCCGAGCGGGGCCGCTGACGCCCGGTCACCCCCGCCGGTCGCGCCGACCGCCAGCACCAGCGCTGCTCCGAGGACCAGCCCCGCCCTCGCCACGCCCCGCCCGGACATCACCAACGTCATGACCCCACATCACATCCCAGAGGACCGGCCCGCGCACACCTGCGCACACCCGCGCACGTACGCGGCCACACATGCTCCCGAGTACGAACGATCACGTCAACTCGATGCCCCGAGGCTCACCCTCTCGGGCAGTGGCCGGGACGGCCGGGCGGCGGCCGGCACCTGTCCCGGCACCTGTTCCGGCGCCAGTGCTGCCGCTGACGCGGGCGAGGTCAGTCGGCGGCCCGGGCGGCGGCCGGCAGCGGTTCGACCCCGACGACCCGGCGGATCCGGGTGGGCTCGATGAACACGGTGACCCGCCGCTCGCCGGGGATGCGCCAGCCGTACTCCTCGACGCCGAGGTACTTGTGGGCGAGTCGGTCCATCTGCTGGTCGGCCTGCTCGCCGGTCACGAACTCGACGGCCCGGCCGTGGATCTGGACGCGGTCGTAGGGATCGGCCGGGTCGGAGCCGGAGAGGCAGACCCGAGGGTCGTGCCGCAGGTTGCGCTCCTTGATCCGGCCGATGGAGGTGTTGAAGTACACCCGCTCACCCTCCAGGCCGACCCACATCGGCGTGACGTGCGGGGCGCCGTCCACCCCGGTCGTCGCCACGAACCAGATCCACGGTTGCGCCAGCCGCGCCCGGAGGTCCTCGGTCCAGATGCCCACCGGTCGTCCTCTCACGTCGTTCCGCGGCGGTCCCCGACGGACACCGCCCACCTGATGCCGCCTCAGCGTAGCGAGCCGCCCGTAGCGGAGCAGGAAGTCGACCGGGCCGACTTCCTACTCCAGCACCGGGCGGCACCGTGTGACCCGGTTGCATGGCTCCGGAAAGCATCCGCCGAGACCAGCTGGGAACCTGACCCCGACCCCGACCCCGACCCCGAGGACTTCGCCGAGAGCGCACGGATTGCGCCGTTCGGGTGAGCGCGGGGTTCGGTGGGGCGGCCCGGTGGGCAGAGCCTGCGACATGACGACACCCGGAACCAGCCGCCGCCACCGCCGCCGTTCCACCGCGCCCGCGTCCGCCGTCCAGGCCCGGCCCGTGCGGCAGCCGGTTCCGGCTCCACCGGGCGGCCGGTGCTGCCGTACCTGGTCCAGCGAACACCTGACCCGGAGCGGCCGGGCCGTCCGCACCACCTGGCACGAGCCCGCCTGCCCGTCCTGGCACACCGGCCCGTGACGGACGGTGGCCGTGCCGGGGGAGCGGCGACCGGTGCGTCGCAGCCGGTGACCGCGCGGCGCCGGACCTGATCGGCGGCACGACGGGGGCGCCGCCGCCGCTGCCCGGCCCGGCTGCCGGGCGGCCCCCGGCCCGCCGCGTCGAACGCCCGAGCGATCTACCATGAGAGGCGAGGTCTGCTGAGGCCCGTACCTTCCCTCGCTGAAACGGTAGGGAGGCCGGCATGGAGTTCGGGACCGGATCCGTAGGCGGGGGCGGGGGAGGGGGCGGAGCGCGCTATCTGCCGATCGCCGAGCACGGGTTGATCGGGGACCTCCGCACCGCCGCCCTGGTGGGGACGGACGGCACCATCGACTGGTACTGCTGCCCGCGGTTCGACGCGCCCAGTGTGTTCGGGTCCATCCTGGACGCCGAGCGGGGCGGGTCGTTCGAGCTGGCCGCCGACGTGCCGGCCCGGACGCGGCAGTTCTACTTCCCCGACACCAACGTGCTGATCACGCGGTTCTACGCGGCCGACGGCGTGGCGGAGATCCAGGACTTCATGCCGGTCGTCGACGAGTCCCGCGAGGCCTCCCGGCACCGGCTGATCCGGCGGGTGGTGTGCGTGCGCGGGACGCTGCCGTTCGCGGCGCGGATCGCGCCCCGCTTCGGTTACGGAGCGGAGCCGCACACGGTGCGGGTGCGGTCCGGCGAGGCGGTCTTCGAGGCCCCGTCGATGACCCTGGCACTGACGTCGACCGCGCCGCTGGAGGGCGACGGCCGGGACGTCCGCTCGCACTTCAAGCTCCTGGAGGGCGAGTCCGTGGTGTTCGCGCTGGACCGGATCGGCGAGGACGTGCGCCCGCGGGCCTGCCCGCACGCCGAGGCGCAGGCGCAGTTCGAGGCGACCGTCCGGTTCTGGAGCAACTGGCTGAGCCGCTCGCGCTACCGCGGCCGGTGGCGGGAGATGGTGCACCGCTCCGCGCTGGTGTTGAAGCTGCTCACCTACGCGCCGACCGGCGCGATCGTGGCCGCGCCGACGACCAGCCTGCCCGAGCGGGTCGGCGGCGAACGCAACTGGGACTACCGGTACGTGTGGGTGCGCGACGCGGCCTTCTGCGTCTACGCCATGCTCCGCCTGGGCTTCACCTCGGAGGCCGAGGCGTTCATGGGCTTCCTGTCGGAGCAGGGGATCATGCGGGGCGCCGGCCCGTCCGGCCCGCTGCAGATCATGTACGGCATCGACGGGCGCAAGGACCTGCCCGAGTCCGAACTGGACCACCTCGAAGGGCACCTGGGCTCGGCGCCGGTGCGGGTCGGGAACGACGCCACCCACCAGCTCCAACTGGACATCTACGGGGCGCTGATCGACTCCGTCTACCTGCACGACAAGTGGGGGCAGCCGATCAGCAGCGCCCACTGGGACGAGGTCGGGGCCGTCGTGGACTGGCTCTGCGACCACTGGGACCAGCCCGACGAGGGCATCTGGGAGACCAGGGGCGGCCGACGGGACTTCGTCTACTCGCGGCTGATGTGCTGGGTGGCGATCGAGCGGGCGATCCGGATGGCCAACCGGCGCGGCCTGCCCGCGGACCTCGGCCGCTGGCTGCGGAACCGGGACGCGATCTACCGGCAGATCATGCGGGAGGGCTGGTCCGCCGAACGCGGGGCGTTCGTCCAGTCCCTGGGCGCCGACGTGCTGGACGCCTCGGTGCTGATGATGCCGATGGCCAAGTTCGTCTCGCCCACCGACCCCAAGTGGCTGGCGACCCTGGACGCCCTCACCCGGGACCTGGTCTCCGACTCGCTGGTCTACCGCTACGACCCGGCGGCCAGCCCGGACGGCCTGCACGGCACCGAGGGCACCTTCTCGATCTGCTCCTTCTGGTACGTCGAGGCGCTCACCCGGGCCGGCCGCCTGGAGGAGGCCCGGCTGGCCTTCGAGAAGATGCTCACCTACGGCAACCACCTCGGCCTCTACGCCGAGGAGATCGGCCGCACCGGCGAGCAACTCGGCAACTTCCCGCAGGCGTTCACCCACCTCTCACTGATCAGCGCGGCCTTCAACCTCGACCGCGCCCTCGGCTGAGGGCGCGGTCGAGGATCGGGGGAGGGAGGCCGCCCGGTCAGCGCGTCAGGGACGGCTCCGAAGGTCGGCGACCATGGTCAGGGAGCCCTCGCCCTCGCGGGGGCCGTGCGCCAGGAAGCCTTCGCGCTCGTAGAGCCGCAGGGCGGGGTTGGCCCGTTCGACGCTCAGCGAGACGCGGTCGACGCCGGACTCCCGGGCGATCCGCAGCAGGCGCCTGAGCAGTACGGTGCCGACGCCGCGGCCGCGTTCCGCCGCCTGGACGCAGATGCTGAGCTCCGGGACGTCGGGGTCGACGAAGCCGTAGCCGGGTTCGTCCTCGGTGAAGTAGCGCAGCCACGCGGCGCCGACCGGGGCCGGGTCGTCACCGTGGGCCGCCCGGGACGCGACGGCCACCAGGCCCAGGTCGCCGTGTCGGGGCCAGCCCTCCACGTAGCGGGAGTTGGCCGGCTCGGACAGTACCGCCTCGGGCGAAAGGCCGTGGCCGGGTGCCCAGTTGACAGCGGAGACCAACAGCTCGCGGAGAAGTTCGGCATCGCCGGTGAGCGCGAAGCGGGTGTCGATGTGCGAGGGCGCGCGAAAGGGTTCGAACTCCCGCTCCCGGCCTTCGGGTGCCAGCTGCCGCAGCTGTGCGCCGTGGAACATCCACATCCGGAAGTAGAGGTCGGACTGGTCCTTCACGAACAGCTGGAAGAAGTCGGGCTGTTGCCACGGGATGCGTTCGATGTGGGCGATCAGCCCGGCGAGATCGGCGTGGTTGAGCGCCCCGGCGTAGACGTCACACTCCGGGTACTTGCCGCCGCCCCAGGTCGTGTCGCGGCCGGTGGTCTCCCGGAGCGCGCCGACCCAGCCGACGACGCCGGGGCCGAAGCCGCGCTTCGGGGCGGCGGTCCGCAACCACCGGCTCAGTTCCTCGACCGCCGGGACGTCGTCCATTTCGACGGAGATCATGACGTTCGTTACGTGACTCACCCCGGCATTGAACACAGATCGATGATCTTCGCGCCAGTGAGTTCCCGCACGATCGGCCCGGTCCGGGGCGCCGGGCGGGGGTGGTGGTGCAGTTCCGGCCACTGAGTGACATGTTCACGACAGTAGCGTGATCTCTCCGTCACTGTACGTGCCAGTAGCGCCATGCTGTTCCTACGGAGACGAACGGGCTGCCGGAGCATTGATGGCCCGCCGTCGCCTCCCGTGACGCGTCCACATGTTCGAGTGGTCGTCGTCCCATCCTGCGGGCAAGTGACGCGCCGTCCGCCATGACCAAGGCTGACGAGCAGCTGCTGCAGGCCTCAACTTCCTGATCAGCAAAGGGGATCGACTCATGCTGCCCACCATGTCGCAGAACGCCCGGGAGACCTTCCTCGCCGACCGCCGAGTCGGGGTGCTGAGCGTCGCGGACCCCAGAGAAGGCGACCGGGCGCCCCTGTGCGTGCCGGTCTGGTACGGCTACGAGCCCGGGGGCGAGATCCTCGTCCAGACGGGGCGCGAGACGGTCAAGGGCCGACTGCTGCGCGCCGCGGGCCGGTTCAGCCTCTGCGTGCAGGACGAGCGGCGGCCCTACCGGTACGTGAGCGTCGAAGGGCCGGTCGTCACCGTCGAGGACCCGGTGCCGCCGGCCGTCCGGGACGCCCTGGCCCACCGCTACCTGGACCCGGACGAGGCCCGCGGCTACCTCGATGCCACCGCCGACCAGCTCAAGGACGACATCCTGTTCCGGCTGCGCCCGCAGCGCTGGCGGACCGCCGACTTCTCGGCCTTCGCCGCCGACTTCACCGAGCCCGCCCAACCGGCGGCCGACTCCGCCGAACCGCCCCGGCCCGCCGAGCCCACCCGGCCCGCCGAGCGCGTCCGGCCCGCCGAACCCGCCGCCGACAGCGCGGACTGACCTGGCGCGCCGTCGGCACCGGCCCGCAGCCGCGGCCGACGGAGCCACCTCCTGAGAAGGATCCATGACCGACATCGACGTTTCGTCGCGCCCGCTCCACCTCCCTGCCCCCCGCCCCGCGGCGGCCCGCGCCTCCCGCGCCGACCGGCCGCAGGACCTCACCCTCCCGGAGCTCTTCGCCCGGCAGGCGGCCGCCCGCCCGGGCGCACCGGCGGTCCGCCACCGCGACCGCACCCTCAGCTACGGCCAGTTGGACGCCGGATCGACCGCGCTGGCCGCCCGGCTGCTGGCCGCGGGCATCACCCCCGGTGAGCCCGTCGGCGTGTGCGGCAGCCGCTCCCCGGAAGCACTGATCGCCCTGCTGGGCATCCTCAAGGCCGGCTGCGCCTACGTCCCGCTGGACGACGACCTGCCCCCGGCCCGCCTGCGCGCCATGGCCGAGGACGCCGGGCTGCGTGCCGCCGTCACCCTGCCCGGCACCGAACGCCGGGTCCGCGGCCTGCGGGTGAGCATCCCGGCCGTCGACGACGGGGACTCCGCGCCGGCGCCCGTCCGGACCACCGGCGTCCTGTCGGCGCCCGGTGACTGCGCCTACGTCGCCTTCACCTCCGGTACGACCGGCCGCCCCAAGCCGGTGGCGATCCCGCACCGGGGAGTCGCCCGACTCGTCCTGGCCGACCGCGAACTGCCCCCGCCCGGGCCGGGCGACCGGATCCTGCACGGCTACGGCCTCTCCTCGGACGCCTCGACCATCGAGATCTGGGGCGCCCTGCTGACCGGCGCCTGCCTAATGATCGCCGACCGCGAGGAACTCCTCTCGCCGACCGCGCTGGAACACCTGCTGCGCAGCCGGGGCGTCACCGTCGCCTACCTGACCACGAGCGTCTTCCACCTGCTCGCCCGGACCCGCCCGCAGGCGATGGCGGGCCTGCGGTTCGTCTCGGCCGGCGGCGAGGCGATGGACCCGCGCCTGGCGAACGCCGTCCTGGCCGCCTGCCCCGGCACCACCGTGGTCAACTTCTACGGCCCGACCGAGAACTCGGTGGTCTCCACCGCCCACGTCGTCCGCCCGCTGCCCGAGGACGCCGACGGCGTCCCGATCGGCCGCCCGTACGCCGGCACCACCTGCCATGTGCTGCGCGCCGACGGCACGCCCGCGGCGCCGGGCGAGGAGGGCGAGCTGTACGTCGGCGGGGAGGACCTGGCCCTCGGCTACCCGGGCGACGAGCAGCTGACCGCGGAGCGGTTCGTCCGGCTGCCCCAGGTCGAGCCCGGCGGCCGCCTCTACCGCACCGGCGACCGGGTCGTCCGCACCGCCGACGGCCTGCTGGAGTACCGCGGGCGCGCGGACCGCCAGGTCAAGCTGCGCGGCGCGCGGATCGAACTGGACGAGGTGGAGGCCCGGCTGCGGGCCCACCCCGCCGTGGCCGAGGCCGTCGTCGAGACCGACGGCGAGGCGCTGACCGCCTACATCACCCCCACTGCCCCGGCGGAGCCCCTGCCGCTGCCCGAACTGCGCGGCTACTGCGCCCGCTGGCTGCCGCCGCAGGCCGTGCCCGTGCTGGTCGCCCTCGACCGCTTCCCGGTGACCAGCGGCGGCAAGGTGGACCGCAAACGCCTGCGCGCCACCGCCGCCGCCACTGCCGCCACCTCCGCTGCCAGCACCGCCACCGCGGACCGGATACCGCACCAGCAGCCGACCGAAGGGCTCGTCGGCCTCCTCGCCGGGATCTGGCAGCAGGTGCTGCGCACCCGGCCCGCCCCCGAGGACGACTTCTTCCACCTCGGCGGCGACTCCCTGCTCGCCTCGGAGGCCGTCACCCGCACCCTCGCCGCCCTCGGCCTCGACGCCGCACTCAGCTCCACCCTCATCCGGGCGCTGCTCACCGCCCCCACCCTCGCGCGCTTCACCGAGGCGGTCCGGGCCGCCCGCGACGGTTCCCCGAGCGACGCCGGGCAGAGCACCGTCGACTTCGTCCGGGAGGCCGAGCTCGGCTTCCGCCTCCCGCCCGCCCAGGGCCCCGCGCCCCGCCCCCGGGACCCGGCGCACGTCCTGCTCACCGGCGCCTCCGGCTTCGTCGGCGCCTTCCTGCTGACCACCCTGCTGCGCCGCACCACCGCCCGGATCCACTGCCCCGTCCGCGCCGCGAGCCCCGCCCACGCCGAACAGCGCGTGCGCACCGCCCTCGCCCGCTACGGCCTGCACCTCGACGAGGCCGACCGGCAGCGGCTGGAGTGCTTCCCCGCCGACCTCGCCGAGCCCGGACTCGGGCTGTCGGCCGAGCGGCGCGCCGAGCTGGCCGCCCGCCTGGACCTGATCGTCCACAACGGGGCCCAGGTCAACTTCCTCTACCCGTACGAGCAGCTGCGCGCCCCCAATGTGGACGGCACCCGCGAGATCGTTCGCCTCGCCGCGCCCCGCCGCGTCCCGGTCCACTTCCTGTCGACCGTCGCCGTCGTGGCCGGCGCCGGGGCGGCCGGGGTGCGCGAGGTCGCCGAGGACGCCCCCCTGGCCCACGCGGACGGGCTGACGATGGGCTACGCCGAGAGCAAGTGGGTCGCCGAAGGGGTGCTGCGCCGGGCCGCCGAGCAGGGACTGCCGGTGGCCGTCCACCGCCCGTACGAGGTGACGGGGGACCAGGTGAGCGGCGTGAGCAACACCGAGACCGCGATCTGCTCGCTGTTCCGGACGATCGCGGAGACCGGGCTGGCCCCGGACATCGCCCTGCCGATGGACTTCGTCCCGGTCGACCACCTCGCCGAGGCCGTCGTCCACATCGCCACCCGGCGGGACGCCGACGGCCGTACCTACCACCTCACCAACCCCCGCCCCGCGATGCTGTCGGACGTCATCGACCGGATGCGCGCGGCCGGGTGCGCGGTGCGCACGCTGCCCTACCCGCAGTGGGTCGACGAGCTGGTCCGTCACGTCGCCGCGAACCCCACGAGCGCCACCGCGCCCTTCGTGTCGCTGTGCGTGGACCGCAGCCGCACCGCCGACATGTCCGTCAAGGAGCTCTACTTCGAGGGCACCTTCCCGGTGCTCGGCCGGCACAACGCCGACGCCGCCCTGGCGGACAGCGGACTGCACTGCCCGCCGGTCGACTCCGCCCTGCTGGACCGGTATCTGGAGTACTTCTTCGCCTCCGGCTACCTCCAGCGGCCCACCGCCGGCTCCGCCACCGCTATCGGCCCCGCCGCCGCCGTCACCGCCGCCGTCCGGGAGGGCACCCGATGACCGACGCCGCCGTCCCCGCCCAGATCCCCACCCCGATCCCCGTCCCCGAGGTGACACCCGGCACCGCCGGACCGCCCTGCGAGTACGCCCGGCTGCGCGCCGAACAGCCCGTCCTCCAGGCGCAGTTGCCCAACGGCGAGACGGCGTGGCTGCTCAGCCGCTACGCGGACGCCCGCGCCGCCTTCGCCGACCCGAGGCTGGTGCGGCCCCTGCTGTCCGCCTGGCCGCTCGTCGAGGGCGACGACGCCCCGCCGCCGTGCCTGCCGACCTTCCTGGAGATGCGGGGCGAGCACCACGAGCGGGTGCGGCGCGCCGTCCTGCCGCTGTTCGGCCGTGGGCGCCTGGAGTTCATGCGACCCCGGATCCGCGCCATCGCGGAGGAGCTGATCGACGCCATGACGGCCGGCTCGCCCGACCGTACGGCCGACCTGGTGGCCGGCTACGTCGAACCGCTGCCGCTGCGCGTGCTGTGCGAGACCATCGGCCTCCCGCACGAGGACCGCGACCGCTACCTCCCGCACACCCTCACCCTGCTCAGCGCCGCCGGGCTGACGATGGACGAGATCCTCACCGCGCTGTACGCCCTCCAGGACTACGCCTCGGAGCTGATCACTCGCAAGGAGGAAGAAGAAGGGGGAGCGCCGCAGGACGGGGACTACATCCGACTGCTGCTCGCCGAGACCCGCCGCCCCGGCAGCGAGCTGGTCAGGGACGACGTGGTGAGCTTCGTCGTCACCATGCTGATGGCCGGCTACAAGACCAACATGCAGCACACCGGGAACGCCCTGCTCACCCTCCTCACCCACCCCGACCAGCTCCGCCGGCTGCGCGAGGAACCCGCCGGGATCGCCACCGCCGTGGACGAACTGCTGCGCCACGTACCGCTGATGAACGCGATCAACATCCTCGTCGCGGAGGAGGACCTCACCCTCCACGGGCAGCTGATCCGGGCCGGGGACGCGGTCGTGCCGGTGCCCGCCTCCGCCAACCGCGACCCCGGGGCGTTCACCGACCCCGACCGCCTCGACCTCTCCCGTACGCCCAACCCGCACCTCGCCTTCGGCCACGGCCCGCACGCCTGCACCGGTGCGCACCTGAGCCGGATGCAACTGGCCGTGGTGATCCAGGTGTTGCTGGAGAAGCTGCCCGGCATCGAACTGGCCGAGTCCGCCCAGTCGCTGCCGTGGGACGAGACCACCCCGCTGCGCGCGCCCGCCCGGCTGCCGGTGCGCTGGTGACGGCGGAACCCCCGCCGCGTACCCCCGCCCCACGGCTCCGCCCCGCACCCCGAACCCGTACCGAACAGAGAGGACCGCGCCGCATGAGCGCACCCCAGGCGCCCGCCACCACCGACCAGGCCCCGGCTCCCGGCCCGGGCCAGGCTCCGGCCCACGCGCCGGCCCACGCCCCGGGCGGGGAGGCCCTGCCCCGCTACCCGTTCAGCACCGACGGCGACCGCCTCGCCCCCGAACTGGACGAGCTGCGCAGCCGTTGCCCCGTCGCCCGGGTCAGGACCAACGCCGGCGGCGAGGCCTGGCTGGTCACCGGCTACGAGTTGGCCCGCGACGTCCTGCGGAACCGCTCCTTCGCCCGCTCCGTCCTCGGCGAGGCCGACAGCCCGACCCAGGACGCCCCGATCCTGGCGCCCGAACTGCTGGACGCCATGAACCACCTCCAGCAGGCCGGACTGCGCGACGAGGTGCTCGCCGCGCTCGGCCGCAACCAGCCCGAACTGCCCGCCGACTGGGTCGCCGAGGTGACCCGGGAGGGCCTGGAACGGATGGTCGCCGAGGGTGCGCCGGGCGACCTCCAGCGCCACTTCGCCGAGTGGGTCGCCGCGCAGTGCCTGTGCCGCCTGCTCGGCCTGCCGTTCGAGGACCGGGAGTGGCTCGCCGAGCGCGCCGACAAGGACCTCACCATGGCGACGTACTCCGATGAGGAACTCGCCGTCAACTGGGAGGAACTCCGCGCCTACATGGCGGCCTTCCTGGCCGCCCGCACCCCCGGGCAGCCGCGCGGCCTCGCCGACCGGCTCGCCGACCTGAACGCCGAGCGGCCCTCCGAGGGGACCTCCGAAGGGCTCTCGGAGGGGCTCTCGGAGCGGACGGGGCTGAGCGACGAGCAGCTGTCCAACATCGTCTCCGTGCTGTTCGTCAGCGGCTACGAGGACTTCGCCAGCTTCCTGGGTGTAGCCGCCGTCAACCTCCTCCAACACCCTGAGGCGATGGCGGAGTTGAGGGAGAGCCCGGAGGAGACACCCCGGCACGTGGAGGAACTGCTGCGGTGCAGCGTCGTGCTCGGCAACGCCATCCCGCGCTTCGTCACCGAGGACACCTCCCTGGGCGGCGAGCGGGTCAAGGCCGGCGATCTGGTCCTGCTCTCGCTGGACGCGGCCAACTACGACCCCGGCACCTTCGCCGACCCCGAGCGGTTCGAGCCCGCCCGCTCGCCCAACCCCCACCTGCGGTTCGGCCACGGCCGTCACCACTGCCCCGGCGCCCACCTGGTGCGGCGGCAGTCCGACACGGCCTTCCGGGTCCTGCTCCAGCGGTTCCCCGGGCTGCGCCTGGCGGTGCCGGTGGACGAGGTGCCGTGGCACCCGAACCGGATGGCCATCATGGCCGCCGCCGTTCCGGTCACCTGGTGACCTGACCTGACCCTGACCCTGTCCTGACCGGACCTGCACCCCCTGCCCACCGTCGGCAGGGGGTGCAGCCGTGCCCGGGCGGCTCGGGTCGGGTCCGGTCCGGTCGATCAGGCGCTCAACGGGTAACGGCCGTCCAGGTCGTGGAAGACAGCGCCGTTGAGTACGAAGGCCCGCTTGCACTCCTCGACTACCCGGCGCCGCTCCACCTCGTCCATCGCCGCGCCCGCCGCGTCCAGCTTGGCCCGGTAGTCGCGCTTGAAGGCGGCCGGGTTGGTGACGTCCTCGAAGACGTAGAACCGCACGCCGTCGCCCTTGCGCTCGAAGCCCCAGGCCTTCTCGGCGAGGCCCCGGATGATCTGGCCGCCCGACAGGTCGCCCAGGTAGCGGGTGTAGTGGTGGGCGAGGTAGCCGGCCGGCCACTCGGTGGCCAGCTCCTCGATCCGCGCCGCGTACGCGGCGGTGGCGGGCAGCGGTGCGAGTCCGGCGCGCCAGTCGGGCCCGCGCAGGTGTGCCAGGTCGCGTTCGATGGCGGCGGTGCGCAGCAGCGCCGGATCGATGAACGGGCCCGCCAGCGGGTGCTCCGCGAGTTGCTCGGCCCGCTCCTCCAGTGCCCGGTAGACGAACCAGAGCTGGCCGGTGAGGTCGGCGTAGGCGTCGATCCCGAGCTGCCCGCCCACCAGGTGGCTCATGAAGGAGGAGTGCTCCGCGGCCTCGTGCTCCTCGCTGCTGGCGGTGCGGAGCACGGTGGAGAAGGGGACGGGCTCGGGCGTGGGCATACGGCCTCCAGGGATCGGATGCGGCCGGGGCGGAAGGACCCCGCAAATTTCGGTTAGCCTAACCTTAGTTCACGACTTCCCGACACTCTGTCGGTAAAGGTAGCGGAGCCGCCCCGGAAACGGCAGGGGCAGGACGGATGCGGCCCTACGACCCCGGCCACGCACCGGCGCCGACACGCCGACGCCCCGCCGGTCCGGCCCCGGAGGGAGTCGGACCGGCGGGGCGAGGGGCCCGCAGGTCAGCGGGCGCTGCCGCGACGGCGGCGGAACACGAGGACGCCGCCCGCCAGCGCCAGCGCCGCGGCCGCGCCGCCGATCACGACGGGTGCCGAGGACGGGGCTGCCGCCGTCCGCGACGCGGTGCCGTAGCCGCTGGACATCCCGGCGGCGGCGTACTCCGAGCCCGGCAGCTTGTCGGCGTAGCGGGCCTTGACCAGCTTCTGGTACTCGCTCAGCGAGGCCGAGGGCCGCCCGTTCAGCCCCTGCCGCGCCTGGTCGTTGAGCGGCTCGACCGTGGTGAGCCGCAGCTGGTACCAGCCGCGGATCTGCGGCTCGCTGAACACCAGCGTCCCGGGCGTGGCCTTTGCGGCGTACCCGGCGTCGCTGGCGCCGTCGCGCACGCCGGCCAGGTGCCAGCCGCCGCCCTGGGTGGGGGCGAGCATGACGGTGGCGTTGCGCCCGTTGACCGTGGTGTTCAGGGCGGAGACCAGATAGCTCAGCCGGATCGCCTGGGAGGCGATCGGCAGGGCCGTCCCGGCGACGAACCCGGGAGTGAGCTCGTTCAGGGCCAGCGGGTCGTTGACGGTGAAGGCCGGGAGGTCCGCGCACGGGTCGGCCCGGTCGGGGATCGGCTGTGCCATCCCGGTCGCGTCCCCCTGGGGCAGCGGAACGCTGAGGAAGCGGCAGACGGCGTTGCGGACGTCGGCGGACTTCACCAGGTCGAGGGCGGCCCCGTAGTCCGGGATGTCCGCCGGGAGCGGGTCCTTGACCGGGGCCGCGTGGACGGGGCCGGCGAGCGGCAGCAGCGCGCAGGCGGCGGCCGCCAGCAGGGCGGCCGGGCGGAGGCGGCGGGTGGCCGCCGGCCCGGCGGGTGTCGTGGTCCTGTGCATGGCCGTCCGCCTCACCTGGAGATGCCGATCCGGGAATGGGTCCACTTGAACGAGCTGTTGCTGACGTAGTCGTTGTAGTTCCACCACGTGTAGGTGGCGGTGTCCGGCCACGGGTCGGCGACCCCGATGGTGTTGTTCGAGGTGTCGAAGCCGTAGACCACGTTCATGTGGCCGCCGCCGGACGTCCAGCCGATCCGGGCCGCGACCGGCCGGGCCGCCTTGACGTCGGTGTAGACCTGGTTGAAGGTGGCCGCGCTGGTCAGGCCCGTGCCGAGGTGGGCCATGCCGAGGCTCTGCCAGCCCCTGGCCATGTCGTCGAGCGTGGCCGGCTGGTTGTTGCAGCCGTAGTAGGGCTGGGCCCGGTTGCAGAAGTCCGTCTGGGTGGTGCCGTAGCCCTGGAACTTGGCGATGGTCAGGCCGGAGGCGACCCAGCACCACTGGGACTTCTCCTGCTTGAGCATGGTGATGGTGTCCTGGCCGGCCTCGGCGTGGGCCTGGCCGCCCGCGGTGGCGAGCAATGCCGGAGCCGTCAGGAGGACGGCCGTCGCCGCGGTCGCGAATCTGGGTCTGCCCATGGGTCTGCCTTCCCGCGCGGAGCGCGATGTGTGGCGGGGATTTTGCAGAGCCATGACAGCACGGAACGGTGCGATTACGGAACGTATGCGAAGGAGTGTTGCGAACGGGTTCGCATCGCGACGCCGGAAGTCGGTGCGGCGCCCGCCCGCCCGCCCGTTGACGCAGCGGCGGCATCGCTCGCGCACCGAACCGCAAAGGGTTCTTTGCGAATAACCCTTTGCGAAGAACCCTTTGCGGTCTACCGTGTGTCGCATGGCTGATGCAGTGGAGAGGCCGGACGGCCCGAAAGTTGACGAGGACTCGGTTGTCCTGGATGCCAAGGGGCTGCGTGCCCTGGCGCATCCGGTGCGCGTGCAGCTGGTCGGGCTGCTGCGGAAGTACGGCCCGTCGACGGCCACCCGCCTCGCGGAGCGGCTGGGCGTGAACTCCGGCACGGCCAGCTACCACCTCCGGCAGCTCGGCGCGGCCGGTTTCGTCGAAGAGGACACCGAACGCGGCAACGCGCGGGAGCGCTGGTGGCGTTCGGTGCACCGGACGACGTGGTTCAACGATCCGGAGCTGGCCGAGCAGGAGCCCGAGGCCGCACTGGCCTACCAGCAGTCACTCGCCGCCATCTACACCCTGCGCACCCAGCAGACCCTGAACGGGCTCCAGACGATGCCCCGCGCATGGCGGAACACCTTCGACATGAGCGACTGGTCCCTGCGGCTCACGCCTGAGGAAGCCACGACCCTGTACCGGGAGTTGGCGGAAGTCATCGCGCGCTACCGGCGAGACACTCCGGAGGCGGCGGCGACTGCCCCCGAGGGAGCCGAACGGGTCGCCGTGATCACGAAGATCCTGCCCGAACTGGATGCGCCTGCCGCGTCGTCGCTCCCCTCCGGCCCTCAGGAAGCGGAAGGAAGCCCGACGTCATGACCGACGACGCCGTGGAGACCGGCGGCATACCCGGCAGGAGGTCCTTACGGCCGCTGGTCGCGGTCCTGGCAGCCATGGCCGTGTCGCTGACCGGCACTCGGATCTCCGTGGTGGCGCTGCCCTGGTTCGTCCTCGTCACCACCGGCAGCGCCACCCAGACCGGACTGGTCGCCTTCTGCGAGATGACTCCCTACGTGGTGGTCAAGGCGTTCACCGGACCGCTGGTGGACCGGATCGGCCCGCGGGCCGTTTCCTGGACCACCGATCTGGCCAGCGCGACCGCCGCCGCCGCGGTTCCCCTGCTCCACACCCTGGACCTGCTCTCCTTCCCCCTCCTCCTGGTTCTGGTCGCGCTGATCGGCGCCGCCCGGGGCCCCGGCGACCTCGCCAAGGAGGTGATGGTCCCGGAGGCGGCCGAGCGTGGCCGGGTGCCGTTGGAGCGGGCCACCGGTCTGGCCGGTGTGATCGAGCGGCTCGCCTCCACCGTCGGCCTGGCGGTCGGCGGATCCCTGGTGGCGCTGCTCGGTCCCCTGACCGGGCTCGCCGTCAACGCGGGCTGCTTCGCCCTCGGATCGGTGATCATCAGACTCGCGCTGCCTCGTGGCCTGGGGCACGCGGCCGAGGACGCCCCCTCGCCGGCGGGGGAAACGGGACCGGGTTACTGGCGGCGGTTCGGCGAGGGCTTCACCTTCCTGCGCGGCGAGCCGCTGCTGCTCACCGTCATCGTCATGGTCGGCATCACCAACCTGCTGGATGCGGCGTTCGCCTCGGTGCTGGTACCCGTCTGGGCCAGGGAGTCCGGCAATGGGCCGACCGCGATCGGCCTGATGGGCAGTGTGATGGGGGCCGCGGCGGTCGGCGGGAGCCTGATCGCCGCGGTGGTCGCGCACCGGCTGCGGCGGCGGATGGTGGTGCTTGCCGGGTTCCTGCTGGCCGGGGCACCGAGGTTCCTGATCCTCGCCCTCGATGCCCCGCTGGGAGTGGTACTGGCCGTCTTCGCTGTCAGTGGGTTCGGTGCCGGCTTCGTCAACCCAGTGCTGGGGGCCCTCCTCGTCGAGCGGGTGCCGCGCCGGATGCTGGGCCGGGTCAACGCGCTCGGTGACTCGCTGGCCTGGGCCGGTATCCCGCTCGGCGGGCTGATCGCCGGGGCGGCGGTGACCGCTGTCGGACTCGTGCCGGTGCTGCTCGCCTGCGGCGCCGCGTACTTCCTCACCACGAATCTGGCCGGCCTGCGGCCGGAATGGCGCGAGATGGACCGTACGCGGGGGCGGGGCGTCCTGACACCGCATTCCGAGGAGGAGGCCTCACAGGACAGTGCGAATGCAGCGGCCTGACGTTCACAACGCTCATGGGTCGATTTACCTAACGCGCCGGGGTGAAGTCCGGGAGGCGGGCCAGCCCGGCGGCGACCGCCGCGAAGCCCCGGTCGAGCATCCGCAGCTCGTACTCCTGGACGGCAGCGGGCAGTTCGGCCTCGCCGCGGTGGGCGGCGGTGAGCGAGCGGCAGAGCAGTGCGGCGTCGCGGAACGCCAGGTTGGCGCCCTGGCCGGCGCTGGGCGGCATGGGGTGGATCGCGTCGCCGAGCAGGGTGACCGCGCCGGTGCCCCAGTGCGGCACCGGCTCGGAGTAGCGGAGCGTCAGCGGTGAGCTGTTGCCGACGTCGGACCGCCGGACCAGCTCGACCAGGTCGGGGTGCCAGCCGCGGACCAGGGTGAGCAGCCGGTCGCGCACCTGCGCCCAGTCCGTCGGCGCGGGGCCGCCGAGCGGCTCGGGGAGCATCACCACCCAGCGCAGGTAGCTTGCGGTGTCCGGGAGTTCCACCTCCGGTGCCAGTTCGGCCGCCGCGAGCCGGGGCGGGCGGCGGAACTCCATCCGGCCGATCAACAGGCTCGCCCCGGGCCCCTGGACCAGGGTGCCGGCGCCCGGCACCAGCGCGGCGAGCCGCTCGGTCATCGGGGTGCGCCCCAGCAGCGCGCCACCCGGTACGGCGGTGACCTCGGCCCCGGGCAGCAGTTGCCGCCGTACGGCCGAGCCCACGCCGTCCGCCCCGACCAGCAGGTCGCCCACCACGCTGGTGCCGTCCGCGAACCGCGCCTCCACCCGGCCGTCCGGCCGCTCCCGGTACCCGACCACGGCCCGCCCGAACTCCACCCGGTCCCCGAGCCCCGCGAGCAGCAGCTGCCGCAGCACGTGCCGGTCGGCGGCGGTGCCCCCGCTGGTCGGGCCGAGCTGCCGCAGCTCCGTCAACTGCTCGTCCACCACGCGCCGTTCGCCCGCGAGCGGCCCGGTCACCGCGGTCAGCAGTCCGTGCAGCCGAGGTGGCAGGCACTCCCGCAAAGCGGCCAGCCCGGGCTCGTCCAGCCCGATCCGGAAGCCCTGGTACCGGCTGTCCGCCCCGCCCTCCCGCTCGAACACCCGCACGTCGATCCCGGCCCGGAGCAGCCCTTGGGCCAGACAGAGCCCCCCGATCCCGGCCCCGGCCACCAACACCTTCATGCTGCGCATCCTCGTCCCGCCCGCCTGCTCGTCCGTTCCTTGCACCGTCAGCCTGGCCGACCACGGCCCCCGCGCGGCAGGTCGCTCCGTCACCGATCCGGTATGACAGCTGTCACCTCACCGCCCGGGCGACCGATCCGGCGCTCCCTCCACCGAGCCGGGCGGAACGCGACGGACCGGAGGGGAACGGCAGGTCAGGCTCCGATGGCGCCCTTGTAGTTCTCGGCCTGGGTGGGAGTGAGGAGCTTGGAGACGCGGATCAGGACGGCGCCCTTGACGAAGTCGTATTCCGTCAGCGTGGGCAGCGACTTCACGGTGTCCTGGATGTACTTGGCGCGCTGTTCGGCGTCGGCCGGGGTGGCGAAGACCTCGATGGCGCCGCCGCGGGCCACCGAGTCGGCGTCCTGGCCGTCGAGGTCGGCCGCCTTGACGCGGGTGTCGGTGAAGGTGACCTTCGAGGTGTACTGGCCGGGTCGGCCGAGGAGGTGGTTCGGGTCGTCCTCGGCGGTCACGGAGCGGCCGAACTGTGCGCTGGGGACGGTCATGGCGACGGTGGCGAAGCTGCCCGCGGCGGTGCGGGCGATCGCGCCCGGGTCAACCCGGGTCGGGGTGGCGGAGGGAGTGTCCATGGTGAAGGCGGCACTCCCCGTGGCCGTGGGGGCGGCGGCCGCCGGTCCGGCACCGGAGGCACCGGACCCGGAGGCACCGGACCCGGAGCCGGAACTGTCGCAGGCGGCCGCCGTGGCGCTCAGGGCGACGGCGAGCAGGACGAGGGCGGTGCGGCGCATGGGGTTCCCCTGGGTCGTGGTGCGGGTGGTCGGAGCGACCGTAGCGGTACGCACGGTCGGGTGCGGGCGGTGTGACGGGTCCGTGATCGGTTCGTCAGCCGACCGTGCCGAGTGGGACGACCTGCTCGGTGACGGGGATCAGGCAGCGCTGTTCGCTGCACGCGCCGAAGCTGACGACGGCTTCGCTCGGCCCGGTCGCGGTCCGGCGGACCGGGAGGGCGACGGTGACCGCGCCGTCCGGGTAGACGGGCAGCTGCACTCCGAGCCCCAGGGGGCTGACGGTACGCAGCGGGCGGTCGGCCCGGACGGCGCCGTCCGCCGCCAGGCCGCCGCGCACGGACAGCCGGGTGGGCAGGCCGAGGCCGTCGATGCCGTCGGCGGGCAGGTCGACGCTGTAGAGGTGGAAGCCGGCCTCATCGGGGGTGAAGGTGGCGGCGAGGAGCAGGCGGCCGTCCTCCCCGGGGGCGAGCCGGAGGGCGACGGTGACCCCGCCGCCCCGGTAGGTGGCGGCGGGGGCGTCGGCCGGGGCCGGGTCGGCGGCGCAGCCGGCCGCCCCGAGGACCAGCAGCGCGGCGGCCGCAGCGGGCATCCGTCGGGTCACGGTCATGCCTGCGCCCAGCGCTTGAGGAAGGTGGCGACCGTGCCGGCGCTGATGGCACGGGCGTTGGAGAAGGCGCCGTCGTTGCTGGCGGTGCGCACGGTGCCGTCGGGGGAGAGCACCACCAGGGCGGGGATGCCGCTGCTCCGGAGGTCGACGTACCGGGCGGCGAGGTCGAGGTTGTGGTTGAAGCGGCCGACGTCCACCGCGACGACCCGGTAGTCGTCCCGCAGCAGCGGGGTGACCTGCGGGGAGCGGAACAGCTTGTCCAGCACCTTGCAGTCGGGGCACCAGTTGGCCCCGAAGTCGAGCAGGACCGGGCGCTGGTCCCCGGCGGACCGGGCCAGGGCGGCCTTCACATCGGCCTCGGCGTCCCGGGTCGCGTCGTATCCGTCGGGCAGGTCAGCGGCTCCCGTCCCGGCACTCGCGGTCGCGGTGCCCGTCGGCGCGGCCGGAGTGGAGACGGCCGGGGCGGCGGTTGCCGGAGCGATCGTGGGGCCCTCGGCGGCACGGGTGGCAGAGCTGCCGCCCGAGCCGCAGCCGGAGATCAGCACGGTCGACAGGACGGTGCCGGCGAGGAGGGCGCGGTGGTGCCGCATGGGTTCCCCTTCGGGTGGGTGGTGGGCGGCGGTGGTCGGTCGTGCTGACGGAAAGTGAACTGCCGGGTGTGCAACAGGGGTTGATGTGCTGAACGGCCTGGGTGGAGAGCGGCGGGTACGTTCCGGAGCGGTCACGGATCCGCCACACCGCCCCCACCGACCGGCACGCGTCGATACGGTTCCGGCACTGTCCGCAGTGTCCGCACCACGTCCCAGGGGGGACCATGCGCCGCACCGCCCTCGTCCTGCTCGCCGCCGCCACCGCCGTACTCGGCCTCGCCGCCTGCGACCCGACTCCGGTCACCACGACCACGAGCTCGGGTTCACCCGTCCCGGCCACAACGGTGGCCGGCCCGGCACCGGGCGGCACCCAGGCCGCGCCCCCGACCGCCGCTCCGACCGCCGCCCCGGTCGGCGGCGGGGGCGACGCGACCAAGGACGTCGAGATCTCGGCGTGCCAGGTGGACGGCGCGACCCACTGGCCGTCGGCGGCCCTCAAGGTCACCAACCACACCGCCAAGGCGTCGAACTACCTGATCCAGGTGGAGTTCGTCGACGCCTCCGGCACCCGGGTGGCGGAGGCCCCCGCCGCGACCAACGACCTGGCCGCGGGCCAGACCGCCTCGCTCAAGGCGCTCGGGGCGACCGCGGTGAAGGACAAGGTCAGCTGCCGGGTCACCAGCGTCACCCGGTTCCCGGCTCCCTGAGCGGTACGCGAAGGGCGCTCCCGCCCGGCTGCGGCCGCAGCCCGGCGGGAGCGCCCGGTCAGGCCTGCTGCCGTTCCGCCGCCGCGACCGCGCCCTGGACGGCGGCGACCCGCAGGTCGATGAAGGCCTGCCGCGGGTCGTTGAAGTTGGTGAACGGCTGCGGGATGTACCGGCCCAGTGCCTGGAACTGCGCCAGCGCCTCGGTCGGCCGCCCGGCCCGGGTCAGCGCGTACGCGAGCCAGCCGTGGGCGTACCGGATGCGGGGGTGGCCGGGGTCGGCCGCCGCGAGGTCGGCGAGGGCGGCGTCCAGGGCGGCGCCGACCTCGGGGCGCTGCCAGGCGGTGAGCTTCTCGCCGTCCTTGGCGAACTGCTCGAAGTAGGCCTCCAGCTTGATCGGGGCGAGCAGGCTGCCGGCCGGGGCGGCGGCGATCGCGCCGTCGATGAACCCGTGCATCAGCTCGTGGCTGCCGCGCCACTTGGCGCACCAGTACTGCAGCGCCCGGTTGTGCGCCGCCCAGTGCTGCGGGTCGCGCGCGACCAACTCGGCCCACAGCTCCCGGAAGCGGTCGTTGGACCAGCCGAGCCCCATGGCGATCGGGATCTGCGCGACCCACGGGTTGGGGTCGTCCTCGGGGGCGAGCGCGGCGGCCGCGACGGCGGCCTCCTCGGCCTCGGCCAGGACGCGGTGGAAGCCCGCGAACTGCTCGCGGCTGACCTCGGTCGCGCGGGCGCTGCTGCGGATGTTCCAGGCCAGGTAGACCAGGGCGTCCGCGTGCAGCAGTGCGGCGGCCGGGTCCTGCGGCCGCTCGGTGCGCCAGGCGCGCAGCCAGGCGTCGTCCTCGGCGGCCAGTTCGGCCAGTTGGCGCTGCCGCCGCCAGCGGACGTCGGCGGTGGCGTCGGTGGCGAGGTAGTCGGCGGCGGTCCGCCAGTCGCCGGCCTTGGCGGCGGCGAGGACGGCGGCCTCCTCGTCCTCGGGCCGGTCGTCCAGGAGCAGTTCGCTGCCGAGCAGCAGCCCGTGGTCGGCCGGGATGATGGTGTTCTTCGCCCGGGCCTCCTCCGCCAGCCGTGCCTCGTGCCCGGCGATGGTGGCCTTGGCCCGCTCCAGCTGGGCCAGCTTGCGCTTGGCCAGTCGGGTCATGACGACCGGGAACAGCAGGACGAGGCCGACGACGGACAGCACGATGATGCCGAGCAAAGGGTGTTCCTCCGATGGTGCGGTGTGGGCGTGGACTGGCGTGACGGGCGTGGACGGGTGCGGTGTGGGTGCGCCCGGGTGCGGCGGCGATCGCGCAGATCGCGCAGGTCGTGCAGATCGATCGGAGCGATCGGATCGGTCACACGGCGGCGGCGGAGGCCGGCAGCCCGGCCGCCGCGAGCAGCGCCCGCAGCGGGGCGGTGTCCGGATCGTCCGCGCAGGCGGCGTCCAGGGCCGCGTCGAAACCGTCCGCGAAGCCGTCCGGCAGCCGGAGTTCGGCCGGTCCGCCCCAGGAGAGTTCCCAGCCGGCCAGCCCGGCCTCGGCCAGCGCGACGACGGTGGCGTGCGCCAGTTCCTCGCGCAGCGCCGGTCGGGCGAACTCCCGGGCGGCCCGGCCGGTGGCCGCGGCGGCCTGTTCGCTCTTGGGCAGCCGGTCGGTGAACTCCCAGGCGCGGCCGGCGTCGAGGGCGTCGAGCAGCCCGTGGGCGGTGGGCGGCAGGCCCAGCCCGGTGAGCGCCCGGCGGGCGTCCTCGCCGGCCTCGCGGGCGCGCGCCAGCATCGCCGTGCGGACCAGCTCGGGCCAGTCGGCCCGGTGCTTGCCGGAGGCCTCCGGGACCAGCGAGACGACCTCCAGCTCGGCGAGCACCCGCTCCGAGTCGTGCAGCAGCGCCAGGGCGGGGCCGGCGGCGCCGGGGCCGCGGCCGTCGTCGGGCAGCGCCTCGATCGCGGCGACCCGCAGGTGGATCGGCGGGTGCGAGTCGTACGGGTCGGGCTGCTCCTCGGGCAGTTCGAGCGCGTGCTCGGCGAGTTCGGCGCGGCGCTTCGGGTCGCTCAGCAGGTGCTGGAGGCCGCCGTAGACCTGGCCGGGCGGCGGGAGCAGCCCGGCGTCCCAGCCGATGGTCGCGTAGCGGTTGAGGTAGAAGTTCTGGGCGGCCTCCAGGGCCGGGATCCGGCGCAGGGCGGCGGCGGTGGCGTCCCGGCCCGCGAGCTGGGCGGCGACCTGGTCGGCCGCGTACTCCTGGCGGCGGCCGACCGCCTCGGAGACCCGGAAGTAGAGCTTGGCGTAGCCGGTGAACAGCTTGGCGAGGACCCGGTCCACGCCGCCGCCGGCCTGCTCCGTGGTGGGCTTGCGGCCCTTGGCCAGCCGCTTCTCGGCCTTGGCGGCGAGCTTGGCGGCCTCCTGGGCCTGGTGCTGGTTCGCGCGGTGGTGCAGTCCGCCGATGGTGTGCAGGATGGCGCGGCGGCCGGCGACGGTGACGGCGGCGAGCCGGACGTCCCGGTTGCTGTAGTGGCCGAACTCGTGCGCCAGCACGGACTCCAGCTCGCCCTCGGTGAGGCCGATCAGCAGCGGGGCGCCGATCACCAGGTGGCGCTTGCCGGGGACGAGGCCGAGCAGCCTGCTCTCCTCCATGACGCCCGCGTTGACCTCGGGCACGAGGCGGATCTCGGCCGGGCCGCGGACACCGGTGCGCTCGGAGATCCGGTCGACCATCGCCCAGATCTCGGGCTGCCGCTCGCGGGTGAGGAGCACGCCGGGCAGTTCGCCGTCCTCCTTGCGACGCCGGGTCAGGAACACCACCCGGACGACGGGGTAGCCGACGGCGGCGGTCAGTGCCCAGATCTTGATCAGCCCCGGGCGGAACGTGCCGGAGGCCTGGTACAGGGCGACGTCGAGGGCGATCAGGCCCGCGGCGATGCCGAGCGCGAGCAGGTAGAAGCCGATGAGCAGGGTCACGGCCGTGACGGCTCTCGTTGACGTGCTCATGGCAGCAGAACGCTGGGGCGCGCCCATGCGATGGTCCTCCCCCTGGGCGCGACGACAGGAGCGGCGCGCGATTGTTGCATGGTGAACGGGTGTGCGACGAGTGGAGATGGTAGCGGTCCCGGGGGGCCCGCGCACCGGGGTTCTCGCCTCCGGATCACCGCTCCGACCTGCGGGTTCGTCGCGGGTCCGATTCGTGCGGGCTTGACGGCATTCGGCCGCCGACGACCGTTCGCCCCGGCCCCCGCTCAGCCCTCCGCCCGGCCCCTGCTCAGCCCTCCGCCCGGCCCCTGCTCAGCCCTCCGCCCGGCCGCCGACCACCCTCCCGTGCCCCCGCCGGCGCGCCCCTCCGACCGTCAGCGCCCGCCGGCCGCGATCGCCTCACGGACGGTCACCAGGCAGGGGTCGCAGTACCGGTCCGGCACCGGCGAGCCGTCGCCGGGCGGCAGCACACGCTGGGACGGCTCGAGGAACCGCCCGCACAGCGACGACGACGCGTCGTCCTTCGCGACCACGTGCCACACCACGGCGGGCGGCGACACCGCCGGGTCGTGCTCGGCCCACATCTCGTACACGGTGACCTCCACGGTCTCGGGGCTCGGTCACCCCATGCAAACCCGGGTCACCCCGCTCGGCCACCGGGCCGGACCCGGTGGGATGGTTCCAGCGCACTGGGGCGGGCGGCGGACGGATGCTCACCGCCGGTACCGAAGCCGAGAGTCGGCACCACCCGGACGGCGGGCGCGCGCCGCGTCGGCCCGGCCGGGAAGGGCTTCGAGCGCCCGACCACCCCGGGGGTATCCTGCCGGGATGTCCTCACCAGTCGCCGGGCCCGTGCCCCCGGCCGCGCCGGGCGACGACCCCGCTGCTGTGCTGTCGGCCGATGACCCGGGGGTCGTGTTGTCCGGCTACGGTCCGGTCGGCCGCGCCTTCGCCGAGCGGCTGCTCACCCACGCGGACGGGCTCGCCCGCGACCACGGCGTCCGGCCGAGGCTGGCGGCCGTCCGGGTCGGGTCGGCCGAGGTGGAGCTGCGCGACGGCGGGCCGGTCCCGCCCCGGGCCGAGTGGGCCCCGCCGGGCCCGCTGGAACGGACCCTCGACCGGACCGGTGCGCGGGTGCTGGTCCAGGCGCTGCCCTCCTCCCCGCAGCTGCGGCAACAGGCCGCCGAGGAGGCCGTGCTGGCACTGGAACGCGGCGTCCACGTCGTCACCGCCACCAAGAGCCACCTGCTCGGCCACTGGCGTGAACTCGCCAGGGCCGCCCGGGCCGGCGGCAGCCTGATCAGGATCTCCGGGGCCACCGGAGCCGCCCTCCCGGCGGCGGACCTGGCGCGCACGGGGGTGCGGGGCCTCGGCTGCCGGACGGTCCGGGCCTGCCCCAACGGGACGGCCACCTTCGTGCTCGACCGCCTCGCGGCGGGCGACCCCCTCGACCGGGCGGTCGGCGAGGCCCAGCGGCTCGGCATCGCCGAGGCCGACCCCTCGGCCGACCTCTCGGGCGCCGACGCCGCCACCAAGGTGCGGCTGCTCGCGGCCCTGCTGTGGGGCTGGGACCCGGCGGCCGTGCGGGTCGACACCGAGGCGGTGGACGCCGGGACGGGCGCGGCGGCGCTGGCCGCGGCCGCCGAGGGGCGCCGGCTACGGGCGGTGGCGAGCGCGAGCGCGGACCGCCCGCTCGTGGTCGAGGTCCGCCTGGAGCGGACCGCGCCGGGCGACCCGCTGCACGCGCTGACCGGCCCGGAGAAGGCGGTCGTCTACGGCTGCCCCGAGGCCGGGGACATCACGGTGAGCGGCGGCCGGTCCAGCCCGCTCGGCGCGGCGCTCGCGATGCTGCGGGACACTCTTGACGTCACGGCGCCCCGCGGGCACGGCTTCGGCTGAGCCGCGCCGAGCCCTGCGCCGGGCCCTGGGGCGATCGTGGAGGCGTGGTGGGCACCGATCCAGCGGCTCGACGGCCGGCCGAGCAGGCCGGTGACGGCACGGGCATGCGGCCGTGGCGGTTCGTGTTGTGGTTCGGCATCGTCAGCCTGCTCGCGGACTTCGTCTACGAGGGCGCCCGCTCCGTCACCGGCCCGTTGCTGGCCTCGCTCGGCGCCTCGGCGACGCTGGTCGGCGTGGTGACGGGCGCGGGGGAGGCGGCGGCGCTGTTCCCGCGCCTGCTGTTCGGGCCGCTCGCCGACCGCACCGGGCGGTTCTGGGCGCTGGCGATCGGCGGCTACGCGCTCACCGTCGCCGCCGTGCCGCTGCTCGGAGTGGCGGGCTCGCTGGGGGCGGCCTGCACCCTGGTGATCGCCGAGCGGGTCGGCAAGGCGGTCCGCTCACCGGCCAAGGACACCCTGCTCTCGCACGCCACCGCCGCCACCGGCCGGGGCCGGGGCTTCGCCGTGCACGAGGCCCTCGACCAGGTCGGCGCGGTGATCGGCCCGCTCACCGTGGCCGCCGTGCTCGCGGCCACTGGCGGTTACGGGCCCGCGCTCGGCGTGCTGGCCGCCCCGGGCGTGGCGGCCCTCCTGCTGCTCCGGTGGCTGCGCTCCCGGGTGCCCGACCCGTCGCGCTACGACCCGTCGCGCTACGAGTCGGCGCCGCCCGCCCGGCCGCCGGTGACCCCGGCCCAGCCCCAGCCCCAGCCCCAGGCGCCCGTCCGTCGGCCGCTGCCCCGCGCCTTCTGGGCGTACGCGGCGTTCACCGCGGCGACCATGACCGGCTTCACCACCTACGGAGTGCTCTCCTTCCACCTCGTCCGGCACCACCTGCTCACCGCCTCCGCCGTACCGGTGCTGTACGCCGGGACGATGCTCGCCGGCGCGCTGGCGAGCCTGGCCACCGGCTGGCTGTACGACCGGATCGGCCCGCGCACCCTGGTGGCGCTCCCCGTGCTGGCCGCAGCCGTGCCCCCGCTGGGCTTCGCCGACGCGGTGGCGCCCGCCGCGATCGGCGCACTGCTGTGGGGCGCCGCGCTGGGTGTCCAGGAGTCGACCCTGCGGGCGGTCGTCGCCGACCTCGTCCCCGCGCCGCGCCGGGCGACCGCCTACGGGGTGTTCGCCGCCGTGGTCGGCCTCGCGATGCTGGCCGGCGGGGCGCTCACCGGCGCGCTCTACGCGGTGTCCGTCCCGGCGCTGGTCGTCACCGTGGCCACCGTCCAGGCCGCCGCCCTGGCGCTGCTCGCCACGGTCCGCCCGGCGCGCCGCCCGGTCACGCCGGGGTGACGGCCGGGGGGCGGCCGGGGGCGGCCGGGGGCGGAGAAGCGGCCGTCCGGGGCGTGGGCCGCCGGGGGCACCTGGTTGCCGTCGCCGCGGCCCGATGACTGAATGGAGCAGGGGCGGATCCCAGCGGGTGAGGAGCGGGACCATGCCGAAGGTCCGGGTGAACGGCGTCGACCTCCACTACGAGCTGACGGGTGCGGGCGAGCCGCTCGTGCTGGTGCACGGCTCCTGGGCCGACCACGCCCACTGGGACCTCGTCCGGCCGGCCCTCGCCGAGCGGTACCGCGTCCTGGTCTACGACCGGCGCGGCCACAGCCGGAGCGAACGCCCGCCCGGGCCCGGCTCCCGGACGGAGGACGAGGACGACCTCGCCGCCCTCGTCCAGGCGCTCGACCTGGGGCCGGCGCACATCGCGGGCAACTCCTTCGGCGCCTCGACGGTCCTGGGCCTGGCCGTCCGCCGCCCCGAGCTGTTCCGCACGGTCATCGCCCACGAGCCCCCGCTGATGGCGATCGTGCCCCCGGAGCCGGACCTGCTGCCGGTGATGCGGGCGGTGGAGCGGCGGATCGACTCGGTGCTGGCGCACCTGCGGGCGGGCGAGACCCGCGCGGGCGCGCAGCAGTTCGTGGACGAGGTCGCCTTCGGGCCGGGGACGTGGGAGCGGCTGCCGCCGGAGGTCCGGGACACCCTCCTCACCAACGCCCTCACCTTCCTCGACGAACAGCAGGACCCGGGCTGGCCGCTGCTCGATCTCGCCGGGCTGTCCGCCCACCCGGGCCCGGCCCTGCTGACGGTGGGCACCGAGAGCCCGCCCTGGTTCCCCGCGATCATCGCCCGGCTGGCGCGGGCGCTGCCCCGGGCGCAGGTGCGGACCTTCGCCGGGGCCGGCCACACCCCGCACGTCACCCACCCGGCCGAGTACGTGCGGACGGTGAGCGGCTTCATCGAGACGCACCGCTGAGGGGCGCACCGCTGAGAGGTGCACCGCTGAGAGGTGCACCGCGGAGAGGCGCACCGCTGACCGGGGGCGCGGGTCAGCGCGCGGCGTCCGCCTCCGCCAGCCATTCGGCCAGTACGGCGGCCTGGCTGTGGTCGACGTCCCGGGTGGCGGTCAGCAGGGTGAGCGCGTCCTGGGCGGCGAGTTCCCGCAGGTGGTCGGCGGCCTCCCGGTGCTGGGCGTCGCGCAGTTCGACGAGGTAGCGGCGGCGGAACTCGGCGAAGCGCTCCGGCTCGTGGCCGTACCAGGTGCGCAGCCCGGTCGACGGGGCGACGTCACGCAGCCACTCGTCCAGGTGCGCGTCCGCCTTGGTCACACCGCGTGGCCAGACCCGGTCGACCAGGACCCGCCGGCCGTCCTGCGGAGAGGGTTCCTGGTAGATCCGCCGGTAGGCGACCCGTGCGGTCATGTCCGGTCCTCCCGGGTGCGTGGGAAGCGTTGCCGCCGCTACCCCCAGTAGCCGACGTGCACCGCGGAGGCCTCCTCGAAGAGGAACGGCCCCGACACCTCCACCGTGCTGCCACCGGCCGCGAAGACCGTGCGGCACGGCAGGTCGAGCACCGGCTCGTCCGGGTCCACGCCCGCGATCGCGTTCAGTTCGGTCGCGGCGAGCGCGTAGACGACCCGGCGGATGCCGCTCCAGTGGATCGCCCCGGCGCACATCGCGCACGGCTCGGTGCTGGAGTAGAGCACGGCGTCGGCGAGCTGGTGCGGGGCCAGGGTGCGGGAGGCCTGCCGGACCAGGTTGATCTCCGCGTGGGCGGTCACGTCGTGGTCGGTCAGGACGGTGTTCTCGGCGGTCAGCAGGACCTTCCCGTCGGGGTCGGTGAGCAGCGCGCCGAAGGGGTGGTTGCCGTGCGCCCGGGCGGAGGCGCCGAGCTCGATGGCGGCGAGCAGGTGGTCGGGGGAGTGGTCGGGGGAGTGGTCGGCCATGTGGGTCTCCTCGTGCGGTGCGAACGGGGACGGAGGACAGACCTGTGCCGCAGGGCGGGCGACGCCGCAGCCGCTCGCCTCCGTCCCCCCGACCAGTCTCACCCCGCCGGTGCCGGGCCGCCCCGGCACCGGCGGTCCGGAGCGCCTACGAGGCCGCTGCGGCGGCGCGGAGGCGGAGCTCCTTCTTGTCCGGCTTGCCGGTGTCGGTGAGGGGCAGCGCGTCGGTGAAGTCGATGACGTCGGGCACGTACATCTCGCCGCGGCCGGCGAGGACCGTGGCCCGCAGCTCCTGCGCCGTCACGCCCGTCCCGGGGACGGGCACCACGGTGGCGTGGACGCGTTCGTGGCCGCCCTCGCCGCGCACCCCGTAGACGGCGCACTGCCGGACGCCCGGGTGGGTGTGGAGGAAGTCCTCCAGCTCGGTGGTGTACACATGGCCGCCGACCACGGCGATCATGTCCTTGATCCGGTCGACGACGGCGAGGTAGCCGTGGTCGTCGAGCCGGCCGAGGTCGCCGGTGTGCACCCAGCCGTCCCGCAGCACCTCGGCGGTGAGCTCCGGGTTCTTCCAGTAGCCCTCCATCGCGTTCTCGGACCGGACGCAGATCTCCCCGACCTCGCCGACCGGGAGCGCGTTGCCGGCCTGGTCGCGGATCTCCACCTCGACGCCGTCGACCGGCCGGCCGGCGGTGCGCAGCAGGTCGAGGCGGTCGGGGTCGTGCTCGTCGGGGGGCAGCACGCTGACGATTCCGGCCTCGAACTGGCCGTAGGCCTGCTGGAAGACCGGGCCGAAGCGCCGGACCGCCTCGGCTATCCGCACCGGCGAGGAGGGCGTGCCCCCGTAGGTGATCCGCCGGAGGCTGGAGATGTCGGTGGACGCCGCGTCGGGGTGGTCGAGCACCTGGTAGAGCAGCGGGGGCAGCAGGAAGACGTCGGTGATGCGTTCGCGGGCGACGGTGGCCAGGACCTCGCCGGGGTCGAAGGCGTAGTGGAGGACGACCGTGCCGCCGCTGGCCAGAGTGCCGTCGGCGACAAAGCCGGCCGCGTGCGACAGCGGCGTGCACACCAGGTCCCGTCGCCGCTCTCCGGTGATCAGGGCGGCGAGCCAGTTGCCCTGCATCCGGGCGAAGGTGCTGCGGATGCCCTTGGGGTGGCCGGTGGTGCCGCCGGAGTGGCGGATGAAGCACAGGTCCTCCGGCCGGGCGGCACTGGGCAGCGGCGCGTCGGACCGGGCCGCGGCCAGTGCCAGGAGGTCCTCGCCCAGCGCCGGTGCCGCGTCCGCGTCCGAGCCCCCGTCCGCGCCCGAGCCTTCGCCCCCGCCCGCGCCCTCGCCGAGGACGAGGACGTGCTTGACGGGCACCGCCGCGGCGAGGGCCGCGCCGCGCTCCGCGAGGCGGGGGTCGACGATGAAGGCGTAGGTCTCGACGTCGGCCATGATCCGGGCCTGCACGTCGGTGCCCAGCCGGATGTACAGGTGGTTGAAGTGCGCGCCCAGGAGGTTGACCGCGTAGCGGACCGCGACGGTCTCCGGGATGTTCCCGCACAGCAGGGTCACCGTGCGGCCGCGCTCCACGCCCCGTTCGCGCAGGGCGCGGGCGAGCCGGTACACGAGGGAGCGGAACTCCGCGGCCCCGAGCCGGCGTTCGCCGCTGACCAGCACCTCCTGCCCCGGTTCGTCCGACAGTCCATCGAGGACGATCTCCACGTAGTTGCGGAACTCGCGGTCGCCGCCGTCATCGGAGGGGTCGGTGGGGCGCGCCTGGGACGTGCTCATCGCTGCTGGTCTCCTCGTACGTTCGGACGCACGCAGGCGCCCCGGAACCGGAGCGCCTCGTGCCCGGAAGTCTGACTGTCCACCTTCAACTACCCAGCCCCGGGCGGCTCTACCGGCGGCGGCGCGGGCGATCGCCCGCCGCCGGGGTGCCGCTGCCCGACCCGGTCCGCCCCCGCGCCGACGGCGGGCCGTGGTCGCGCAGCTCGGTGAGCACCGCCCAGGCCACCGACACCACCGGGACGGCGACCACCGCGCCCAGCACCCCGGCCAGCACCGCGCCGCCGATCACCGACAGGGCGATCGCCACCGGGTGGATCCGTACCGACCAGCCCATCACCAGCGGGTGCAGCAGGTGGCCCTCGATCTGGCCGATCACCACGATCAGCGCCAGCACCAGCAGCGCGACCACCGGCCCCCGCGCGGCCAGGGCGACCAGCGCGGCGATCGCCAGCGCGATCGGGGAGCCGATCAGCGGGACCAGCGCCGCGACGAACTCCACCACCATCAGCGGCAGCACCAGCGGCACCCGCAGGAGCGCCAGCGCGATGCCGACCAGCGCCGCGTTGGTCGCCGACACGATCAGCACCCCGCGGGTGTACCCGGCGAAGGTGCGCCAGGCGGCCTGCCCGGCCCGGCTCCAGACGGGACGGGCCCGGGCCGGCAGCTGGCGCTGCGCCCAGCTCCACATCCGGTCGCCGGAGTACAGGAAGAACACCGAGCAGAACACTGCGAGGGCCAGCCCGGTGACCAGCTCGACGGCCCGGCTCGCGCCGCTGAGGGCGGTGGTCAGCAGCGCGGAGCGGTGCGCCGAGACGAACGCGCCGACCTTCGCCCGCAGGTCGGTGACCGTACCCGCGCGCAGGTGGAAGGGGGCGCCGGTGAGCCAGCGGTCGATCCGGCCGAGGCCGCCGCGCAGCTCGTCGCCGATCCGGTTCCACTCGTCGGCGACGTTCGTCCCGACCAGCGCCAGCACCCCGCCGACGACCGCGAGCGCGCACAGGAAGGCCACCAGCACGGCCAGTGAGCGGGGCAGGGTCCGGGCCAGCAGGTCGACCAGCGGGCGCAGCACCGAGGTGATCACCAGCGCCACGAACAGTGCGATCACCGGCATCTCCAGCTCGCCGAGCACCCCGACGGCCAGGTAGGCGGCCACCCCGAGCAGCCCCAGCCGCCAGACGTACCCGGCGGCGGTGCGCAGCCCGGTCGGCACGTGCTCGGCGGGCGCGGCGGGCCGTGCCCGCCGCACGGCCACCCGGGGCGGGCGGCTGCCGAGCGGCCGGGGGCGCCGGCCCGGCCCGGGGCCGGTCACGCCCACGGGCCGGCGCCCGGCGGTCGGCCGGGGTGCCGCGCGGGACGGTGTCCGGGGCTGCTCACGGCGGGCTCAGCCGGGGGTCTCGTGCGGTTCCGGCCCGTGGGTCGTGCGCGAGTCGCTCATGGGGCCCGCCTCCTCCGTCCTCGGCCTGTTCCCAGCGTCTCCCCGGCCCCCGGACTCGCACACCTCGGCGGCGTACCGGAGCCGGAGCCGGGGCGGGCTGCGCTGGTCCCGCCGTCCAACGGCCTTCACCGCCCCACCGCCTTCACCGCCCGACGGCCCTCCGCCCGCTGAGGTAGGTGAGGACGGCGAGGACCCGGCGGTGGCCGCTGTCGGCGGGCGAGAGGCCGAGCTTGGCGAAGATGTTGCCGATGTGCTTGTGGACGGCGTTGTCGGTGATGACGAGCCTGGCCGCGATCGTGGTGTTGTCGTGCCCCTCGGCCATCAGCGCGAGCACCTCGCGTTCGCGCGGTGTCAGGGCGGCCGTCGGATCCTGGGCGTGCCGGGTGAGGAGCTGGCCGATCACGTCCGGGTCCATCACGGTGCCTCCGGCGGCGACCCGGCGCAGCGCGTCGGTGAACTCGCTCACCCGGCTCACCCGGTCCTTGAGCAGGTAGCCGATGCCGCCGCGGCCGTCCGAGAGCAGTTCCCCGGCGTACTGCTGCTCGACGTACTGGGAGAGGACGAGCACGGGCAGGCCGGGCTGCTCCCGGCGGGCGCGGATGGCGGCCCGGATGCCCTCGTCGCGGAAGGCGGGCGGCAGCCGGACGTCGACGACGGCGACGTCGGGCCGGTGCTCGGCGACGGCGGCGAGGAAGCCCGGGGCGTCCTGGACGATCGCGGCGACCTGGAAGCCCTTGGCGGTGAGCAGCAGTTCCAGCCCGCTGGAGAGCAGGACGTTGTCCTCGGCGATCACGACCCGCACGGCACACCCACCGTGATCGTGGTCGGGCCGCCGACCGGGCTGCGGAGGTCGAGGGTGCCGTCGAGCGCCAGGACGCGCTGGCGGATCCCGGCGAGGCCGGTGCCCCGCGTCTCGTCGGCGCCGCCGGCTCCGTCGTCGGTGACCTCGATCGACAGCCGGTCACCGGTGCGGGCCACCCGTACCGCCGTCCGGGTGGCGCCGCTGTGCTTGGCGGCGTTGGTGAGCGCCTCGGCGACCGTGAAGTACGCGACGGCCTCGACGGCGGCGGGGAGCGTGCCGAGGCTGCCGACGTCGAGGGTGGTGTCGAGCGCCGCGTCGGCCCCGAGGGCGGACAGCGCCCCGGCGAGCCCGCGGTCGGCCAGGATCGGCGGGTAGATCGTCCGGATCACCGCGCGGAGCTCCACCATGGCCTCCTCGGTGGTCCGGTGGGCCTGCGCCAGCAGCGTGGCGACCGTCCTCGGGTCCTCGTCCAGGAGTTCCCGGGCCACGCCCAGCCGCATCGCGATGGCCACCAGCCGGGCCTGGGTGCCGTCGTGCAGGTCGCGTTCGATCCGGCGGAGCTCCGCGCCGTGCGCGGTGAGCGCCCCGGCCCGGGTCTCGGTCAGCGTCTCCACCCGCTGCGCCAGCTCCGTGGAGGCCGACGGCGACAGCAGGGCCACGCAGGTCCGGGCGTGCAGCCGGGCCAGCCGGGGGAGCAGCCAGTGGGTCAGGGCGGCGAAGGCGAGCAGCTGTGCCGTCCCCAGGGTCAGCGCCGGGCCCCACCCGGTCAGCGGGGCACCGGCGGCGAAGCCGCCCGCCCGGGTGCCGGCGGGCAGGGCCCACCACAGGGGCACCGTGACGGCCGTGGTCAGGGTGTTGCCCGCGCACACCAGTGCGACGAGCCCGAACGCCAGGCCGGTCAGCAGCCAGGCGCCGAGCCACCCGAGCAGGCGCGCGGTGCCGACCCGGACGGGGCCGGAGGCGGGTGCGCCCAGCAGCCCGTCGGCGCGGCGGCGCTGCCGGCCGGCCCAGGCGCGCGCCACCGGCGGGACGAGGAGGGCGGGCAGCACGAGCACGGCGAGCGCGGCGGCGAGCAGGCCGCCCAGCAGGTAGCCCAGGGCGCGCCAGGTCGCCCAGAGCCTTTCGGCCCGATGGAGGTTCATCCACCCAAGTCTGGATCATGGCGAACCGGCCCGGCACTACAGCCCACTACCCTGTTTTCCGACCGGCTCGGGGTACCGACCGGGCGCGGCGTCCGGGCCTAGCGTCAACTCCCATGAAGAGACCACCGATTGATGCCGTACGGCGGCGCGGCCGTTCCGTACGACGGACCCTGGTGTCGGCCGCCGTGCTGGCCGGCACCCTCGCCACGACCGTGCCCGCCGTCGCCGCGGCGGCCCGGCCGTACGACGACCGCGGCCTGCTCCGGCGCGACGCCGCCGCGCTCACCGCACTCGGCGTGACGGGGGTGCAGGCCCGGCTGCTCACCGCCGACGGCCGGGTGGTGACCGCCACCAGCGGCGTCGCCGACCTGACGACCGGACAGCCGGTGCCGACGAACGGCCACTTCCGGATCGCCAGCGTCACCAAGGCGTTCGTGGCCACCGTCGTCCTCCAACTCGTCGGCGAGCACCGGCTCTCGCTGGACGACACGGTCGAGCGGTGGCTGCCCGGCGTGGTGTCCGGGAACGGGAACGACGGCGGCGCGATCACCGTCCGCCAACTGCTCCAGCACACCAGCGGGCTGCACGACGACTACCCGGACTACAGCTCGGCGGAGGACTTCCGCCGGCACCGCTACGACAGCTCCACGCCCGAACAGAGCGTCGACCGGGCGCTGCGCCACCCGCCGGACTTCCGGCCCGGCGCCGACTGGAGCTACAGCAACACCGGTTACGTCCTGCTCGGCATGATCATCGAGCGGGCCACCGGGCAGGCCTGGCACCAGGAGGTGCGGGACCGGATCGTCCGCCCGCTCGGCCTCGCCCACACCTCCTGGCCCGGGACGTCCCCCACGCTGCCCCGGCCGCACGCCCGGACCTACCAGAGCTTCAAGCCCGGCGAGCCGGCCGTCGACGTCACCGAGCAGGTCGGCGTGGGCATCAACGGGGAGGCCGGGCTGGTCTCCACCACCGCCGACCTCGACCGCTTCTTCCGGGCCCTGCTGGGCGGCCGGCTGCTGCGGCCCGCCCAACTCGCCCTGATGAAGCAGACCGTTCCGGTCGGCGAGGAGTTCCGGGCGCTCATGCCGGGCGCCGAGGACGGGCTGGGGCTCTTCTCCCGCCCGCTGACCTGCGGCGGGGTGTACTGGGGCCACGAGGGCGGCGACGCGGGCTGGATCACCGCGACCGGCGTCACCTCCGACGGTCGGCGCAGCGTCACGCTCTCGCTCTCGGGCGTCCGCGCCGACACCCCGGACGACGTCCGCCGGATCGAGCAGGCGGAGACCACGCTGGTCGACGACGCCCTCTGCGGCGCCCCGACCGCCGCCCACCGGCGGCACTGAGGCCTCCGCCCGTCGGCGGTTTCCAGGGGCCGTCGGCCGAACCGAGGCCGACGGCCCCGACGCTCACACCCCGACGCCCCACCCCCGATACGGGCCCGCCGACGCGGGCCCGCCGACGCGGCCGCACCGACGCCCGGACGGCTCGGTGACGCTGGGACGCCGGTCACCCGCAGTCCGTCACTCGCGGGGCCGCTGCCCCATGCGCCCGGGACACCGGGTGGACGAGACTGCTCCCATGCGGCCGGTCGTGGGCGAAGAGAGGTCGGTCATGGGTGCGGAGAGCGCGGGGAGCGTCCGGTGGCGGCCCCGCCCCGGCCGGGCGGAGCGGCAGTTGACGACGGCGGGGCTGTGCGCGCTGGTCTGCCTGGCCGCGGGCGGCCTGTGGGCCGGGTACGTGCTGGGCCACCTGGGGACGCCGGGGATCGCCGAACCGACCCGGCACCTGGCGGTGCTCGGCTACGGCCTCGCCGCCGTCGCCGGCGGGGTGCTGCTGCACGCCCACCGGCCCGGTCTGGAGCTCGGCTGGGTGCTGCTGGCGTACGGGGGCGCGCTGATCCTGCCGCTCGCCGCCGAGACCCCGGTCTGGACGGAGGTGAGCGAACCGCGCTACGTCGGGGCCGTGGTCGTGCTCAAGTCCGTCGGCTACACCGTCAGCGGCACGATCTGGCAGGCGCTGCCGCTCTGGCTCCCGTACGGCCGGCTGACCGACCGCCGCTGGTGGCTCGCGATCGGCGCGGTGGGCCTGTGGATGGCGCCCCAGGCGAGCTACTACGTCTACCAGCCGACCGTGTTCGGCCGCCCCAACCCGCTCGCCGACAGCACCGTCGCCGACTGGCTGCGGCAGTTCAACGGCACCCTGCACATCACCCAACTGGTCGTATGGGTCGCCCTGACCGCCCTGGTGGTGCTCGTCCCGCTGGCCCGCACCCGGCAGGTGCCCCGGCGCCGCCGGCAGTACGTGCTGCTCGCGATCGCCGTCTACCTGCTCTGGGCCGGCGCCGAGGCCGGCTACTACTTCAACGGCCAGAGCACCGCCTCCTACGCCGCCTACGCGGCCGCCTCCGCACTGTGGACGCTGACCCTCGCCGCCGTGGTGGTGCGGGACGGCTCCTGGCGGCTGGACCGCTCGGCCCGCCGGATCCTGGTCGGACTGCTGGTCGCCGCCGGGCTGGCGGTCGTCTTCGTGCTGCTGGCCGGACTGCTGTCCACCATGCTGCTGCCCGGCCGGGGCTTCGGCGCCCTGTGCGTGGTCGCCCTGGTCTTCCTGCTCGCCGGCGGCCTGCCCAGGGGCGTGCACTGGGCCTCCGGAATCGTCGACCGCTGGTACTACGGCGCCCGCGCCCAGCCGTACCAGGTGCTGCGCAGCCTCGCCGGGCGGGTCAGCCAGACCGTCGACCCGCAGGACGTGCCCGCCGTGCTGTGCGCCACCGTCGGCGACGAACTGCGGCTGCCCGGCGTGGACCTGACCGTCTCCACCCGCGGCGGCGAACGCCGGCTCGCCGCCGTGGGGGAGCACCCCGGCGAGGGCGAACGCTTCGCCCTGGTCCACCGCGGCAGCGAGATCGGCCGGCTCACCGTCGCCCCGCGCCCGGGCCAGCGCACCCTCGACGACAGCGACCGCGACATCCTGCGCTCCCTCGCCGACCAGGCCGCGCCCGCCGTGGCCTCGCTCCAGCTGATGGAGGACCTGCGGGCCAGCCGCGAACAGATCGTCGCCGCCCGGGAGGAGGAACGCCGTCAGCTGCGCCGCGACATCCACGACGGGCTCGGCCCGCTGCTGGCCGGCCTGCGGCTGCGCCTCCAGGGCGCGGCCGCCGTGGACGACCCGGCCCGTTTCGCGGCCGCCCTGGAGGACGTCGCCGACGACCTCGCCACGGCCGTCCGCGAGGTCCGCCGGATCACCGACCGGCTCGGGCCCACCGCGCTCGGCGACTACGGGCTGAGCCGCGCGCTGCGGCGCCTCGCCGACACCTTCAGCGGCGACGAGCTCACCGTCACCGCCCTGCTCGCCCCCGACCCGCTGCCCGAGCTGCCCGCCGCGGTCGAGGTCGCCGTCTACCGGATCACCGCCGAGGCGCTCAACAACGTGCTGCGGCACGCCCGGGCGACCAGCGCCACGGTGACCGTGCTGGTCGACCCGGGGCGGCTGGAACTCACCGTCGAGGACGACGGGCAGGGCCCGGGCCGTGGCGACCCGGGCCACCCGGGGGTGGGGCTGCGCTCGATGAGCGAGCGGGCGGCGGAGATCGGCGGCTGCTGCACCGTCCACCCCGCCGCGGGCCTCGGCCGCGGCACCCGGGTGCACGCGGTGCTGCCGCGCCACCCGGCGGCGGGCTGACGGGGGCCGTCGCGACCCGGACGCGGGTTAGTTGCAGTTCGGCGGGTTCGGGCACGGGGCGTGACCGTGGCCCTTGCCGTGACCGTGCCCCCTGCGGAGACCGCGGCCCCTGCCGTGACCGTGAGCGTGAGCGCGGCTTCCGCGCTGCTCCGCGCCGGCCGCCTCGTCCTCGGCCCGGGCCTTGCAGCACCGGGCGGCGCAGGCGACCACGGCCGCGAGGACGACGACTCCGGCGGCTCCGGCAGCGACGGCCACCGGGTTGACCGATCTGGCGCTCATGGTGTCCTCCGGGAGGGGTTGCGCGGGCCGGTCGGCCCGCCCCTCCATGGCACCGCCGGGACTGACCCATGCGCATGGGGCCACGGTCCCGTCCCGGTCCCGGCACGGCTACGCTCCGTCCCGCCCCCAGGCCGAACCGCATTTCCGCGGGTAGGGCGACGGTGTGGTACCGCGGTACTACGCGGCGTCCGATGATCAGTCCGCAGTGCCGCGCTTCGGGCCCCGGCGGGCCCTAGCGTGGAACCGTGGGCGGCCGGGAGGGCCCGGCCCCTGAACGTAAGGGCTAGCGATGATCGAGGCGCACCAGCTGACGAAGCGGTACGGGGAGAAGACCGCCGTGGACGGGCTGGACTTCACGGTCCGGCCGGGCGCGGTGACCGGGTTCCTCGGCCCCAACGGGGCGGGGAAGTCGACCACGATGCGGATGATCGTCGGACTGGACGCGCCCACCGGCGGGTCGGTCCGGGTCAACGGCCGCCGGTACGCCGAGCACGCCGCTCCGCTGCAGGAGGTGGGCGCGCTGCTGGAGGCCAAGTCGATCCACCCCGGCCGCTCGGCGTTCAACCACCTGATGGCCCAGGCCCACACCCACGGCATCCCGCGCCGCCGGGTCGAGGAGGTCATCGAGCTGACCGGCCTCCAGTCGGTGGCCCGCAAGCGCGCCGGGGCGTTCTCGCTCGGCATGGGCCAGCGGCTCGGCATCGCGGCCGCCTTGCTGGGCGACCCGGCCACGGTGATGCTGGACGAGCCGGTCAACGGGCTCGACCCCGAGGGCGTGCTCTGGATCCGCAACCTGCTCACCTCGCTCGCCGCCGAGGGCCGCACCGTCTTCGTCTCCTCGCACCTGATGAGCGAGGTCTCGCTGGTCGCCGACCACCTGATCATCGTCGGACGGGGCCGGCTGCTCGCCGACACCACCGTGCAGGAGCTGGTCCAGCAGGCCGGCGGCGACGTCGTCAAGGTCGCCAGCGCCGACCCGGCCCGGCTGCGTTCGGCGCTCGCCGGACCGGGCGTCGAGGTCACCGGCCGCTCCGGCTCCGAGGAGCTCCTGGTCACCGGGCGGACGGCCCGCGAGATCGGCCTCACCGCCGCCGAGCACGGCATCGCGGTGTTCGAACTCACCCCGAGGACGGTCTCCCTGGAGGAGGCGTTCATGGAGCTGACCCGGGACGCCGTCGAGTACCACGGCACCACCACCGTCGAGAGCACCGTCGACACCCAGAGGAGCGCGGCATGACCACGATCGCCCCCAGCCAGACGCCGTCCACGGCCTCCGGCCAGCTCCCCGCCCGCCCCGCCTACAAGGTGACGGCCGCGCGCGTGCTGCGCTCGGAGTGGGCCAAGCTGTGGTCGCTGCGCTCCACCTGGATCACCCTCGGCCTGGCGCTGCTGTTCCTGGTCGCCTTCGGCCTGATCGCGGCCTTCCAGTTCAAGTCGCGGATCACCTCCGGCCGCCCGATGGACCGGGACTTCGCCAACTCCAGTGCGCTCAGCCTCTCCCTGTTCGGCACCAACTTCGCCCAGCTGGCGCTCGGCGTCCTCGGCGTGCTGGTCGCGGCCGGCGAGTACTCGACCGGCATGATCCGCTCCACCCTGGCCGCCGTGCCGCGCCGCCTGCCGGTGCTGTGGTCCAAGGCGGCGGTGTACGGCGTGATCGCGCTGGTGCTGGGCACCGTCGGGGTCTTCGCCGCCTTCACCGCCGACAGCGGCATCCTGTCCGGCACCCGGGCGGCGATGACCCTCTCCGACCCCGGCGTGGTGCGCGGCCTGTTCGGCGCGGGGCTCTACCTGGGCCTGGTGGGCGTGATCGGGGTCGCCCTCGGCGCCCTGCTGCGCTCGGTGGCCGGCGGCATCGCCGTGCTGGTCGCCTCGCTGATGCTGATCCCCGGCCTAACCTCGCTGCTCCCCACGTCCTGGCAGAGCCACATCAGCCCGTACCTGCCCAGCCACGCCGGTGAGGCGATGTTCGCCCTGCACCACGACTCGACCACCCTCTCGCCGACGGCCGGCCTGCTGGTCTTCCTCGGCTGGACGGTGCTGGCGCTCGCCGGTGCCGCCGTCCGGCTGGTGCGCAGCGACGCCTGAGCCCGGGCGCTCCGGCGCCTGGGAACCTCGCGGTGGGGGGGGGGGGGGGGGGGGGGGGGGGGGAGAGGGGGGGGGGGGGGGGGGGGGGGAGCCAGTACCACAAAAAAAAAAAAA
>NZ_JBVHYH010000005.1:2885-19179 GCF_055569135.1 Kitasatospora sp. NPDC029367 | reverse complement strand
GTGGACGCTCATGGTCCCCCCTGTCGGGTGTGGACACCCCGCCTCTTGAACCTGGCCCTCTCGGCCCAGGAGCCCCTTGTGGTGCGCCTCCCCTCCCCCCCCTCCCCCCCACCGTTCCGTCCGTCTCCGTCCGTCCGCCCCCGACCAGCAGGGAGAACCCCGGTGAGCGAGGACCACTCCGCCTCCGCCGGCCCGTTCGCGGCCACCGACGCGCTGTCCGGCCACCCGCTGTTCGTCCGGCTGGCCCGGATCGGCCAGCGGCTGCGCGAGGCGGACCGCGCCCACCCGTGGGTGCTGGACGCCGCCGTGGTCGCGGTGGTGTTCCTGATGTTCGGCCTGCCCGACCTGTTCCCCGGCCACGGGGACGCCGGCCACGGGGACACCGGGCCGCACGAGCACCGGCTCAACCTGGTCCGGCTGCCGCTGCCGTGGACGCTGCTCCTCCAGGCCGGCCTGGTGCTGCCGCTGCTGTGGCGCCGCCGGCGGCCCACGGCGGCCTTCGCGGTGATCATGGCGGTGTTCGTCCTGCAGTGGTCGCTGGGCGTGGGCCTGCGCGCCGACGCGGCCCTGCTGGTGGCGCTCTACAGCCTGGCCCTGCACGGCCGGCTGCGGAACCTGGCCTGGTCCTGCCTGCTGATGGTCGGGGCGATGGCGCTGGCCGCGGTCGAGGTCTCGGGCGGTGGACTGCCGGTCGGGGACGCCCTGTTCTTCCTGGTCAGCGCCGCCACCGCGGGCGTCGCCCTGGGCATCGCGGTGCGGATCCGCCGCGCCCAGCTGGCCGGACTGCGCGAGCGGGCGGCCCGGCTGGAGATCGAGCGCGACCAGCGCAGCCGGCTGGCCACCGCCACCGAACGCACCCGGGTGGCCCGCGAGATGCACGACATCATCGGCCACAACCTGTCCGTGATCGTCACCCTGGCCGACGGCGGCGCCTACGCCGCCCAGACCTCCCCCGAGCGCGGCCGGGAGGCGCTGCAACTGATCGGCGAGACCAGCCGCCAGGCGCTAGGCGAGCTGCGCCGGATGCTCGGCGTGCTGCGCGACCAGGCCGACCAGGCCGCCGAGTTCAACCCCCAGCCCGGCATCGCCGACGTGGACGGCCTGTGCGCCCGGATCCGCGCCGCCGGACCGCAGGTGGTGTACACCGTCTCCGGCGACCCGGACCGGCTGGACCGCGGCGTCCAGCTGATGGCCTACCGGATCGTCCAGGAGGCCCTCACCAACACCCTCAAGCACGCCGGACCGGACACCCGGGCGCACGTCACCCTGACCGTCGACGCCACCCGGCTGCGGGTGCGCGTCCAGGACGCCGGCCCGCCCGGCGGCACCCGCCCGCCGGCGCGCCCGGACGGCGAGGGGCACGGCCTGGCTGGGATGCGCGAACGCGCGGCGCTGTACGGCGGGAGCGTCACGGCGGGCCCCGGCCCTGGGGCAGGATGGACCGTGGAGGCCGTACTGGACCTCACCCCCGACCCGACAGGCGGCCACCCGTGACCACCGTCCTCATCGTGGACGACCAGCCACTCCAGCGCTACGGCTTCCGGATGCTGCTGGAGAGCCAGCCCGACACCGAGGTGGTCGGCGAGGCCGCGCACGGCACCGAGGCCGTCCGGCTCACCGCCGACCTGCGGCCCGACGTCGTCCTGATGGACATCCGGATGCCCGGCATGGACGGCATCGAGGCCACCCGCCGGATCGTCGCCGGCGGCGGGCGCTCGCGGATCCTGGTCCTCACCACCTTCGACCTGGACGAGTACGCGCACGCCGCGCTGCGCGCCGGGGCCAGCGGCTTCCTGCTCAAGGACGCGCGGCCGGAGGAACTGCTCGCCGGGATCCGCGCCGTCGCCGAGGGCGACGCCGTGGTGGCCCCGGCGATCACCCGGCGGCTGCTCGACGCCTACGCCCACCACCTGCCGGTCCGCCCGGTCGGCGCCGCGCCCGTGGACGACCCGCGGCTGGAGGCGCTGACCGAGCGCGAGCGGGAGATCCTGGTGGCCATCGCCCAGGGCTGGACCAACAGCGAGATCGCCCAGCGGCTGGTGCTGGCCGAATCGACCGTCAAGACGCACGTCAGCCGGGTGCTGGCGAAGATCGGCGCCCGGGACCGGGTGCAGGCGGTGATCTTCGCCTACGACCGCGGGCTGACCCGGCCCAATCCGCCGATTGCGAACTGATCCGGTGGCGGCGGGCCCGGGGGCCCCGCCACCGGCTGCCGTGCTACGCCTGGCTGCTGCTGGGGGAGTCCTGCGCCGACCGGGCGGGGCGCGGCACGGAGCCCGGCAGGCCGTGGCCGGTGCGGTCGTCGGTGTGCCAGGACTGCGACTGAAAGGCGAGGAACACCGCCGTCCAGCGGTTCTCGGCCGGCAGGTGGATCAGCAGCGCGCCGTCCTGGTACACCCCGTCGTCCTTGCGGAACTGCCCGCTGTTGCCCTGGTTCATGTGGACGTCGTGCACGCCGTTGCCGGGCAGGAAGCCGAACACCTTGTCCGGGACGCCGGGTTCGGGCCCGAAGCGCTGGCCGAACACGTAGACGGCGGCGGTCCGGTCGGCGATCGCGCGCTGGACGTGGTCGTCGAGCAGATCGGCGAGGTCGTTGTGCGGGCCGGGGAGGTCCGGCGGCAGCGCGTGCATCGCCGAGTGGTCGAGGAGCTTGCCGCGGACGAAGTCCAGGCTCGCCGTGCCCGGCCGGGAGTCCAGCGCCGTCCAGCCGCTGCCGGCGGCCGGGAGCAGCTCGGTGACCGGGTGCCGGAAGTCCTCGTCGGCGAGGTAGAGCAGGTTCGAAGGGGCTTGCTGGGAGAGCACGTTGACGGCCGCGCGGTAGTCGGTGCCGGCGGCGTCGCGCAGGTGGATCTGGTAGTGCGGGGTGCCGGTGGCACCCTCGCGGCGCCGGTCGACGGCGGTGGCGGCGAGCACGCCGTAGTTGGCGATGGGCATGGGGCGGTTCCTCGGGTGGGGTCGGCCAGGAGCTCCTCCGTTATCGCCCACCGGCCGGGCGCGGCACCGGGGAATCGGCGATTGTTCACCTTCCGTCCCCCGGACGGGAACCCGCGGCCCCGAACGCCGAGGAGGGCTCCGAACAGAGGCGTCAGGCCGGGTCGACCGGTGCCGGGGCCGCTGCCTTCCGGGCGGGCCCGGCCCGGCCGCGCAGCACTCCTGGGAGGGAACGGATTCGTTCACTAACATTGGTCGTAGGCATGGTGAACAGGGGGTCCCCGGAAGGTGTGCAGCGATGTCCGCTGAAGTCCGAACCGCCGAGGGCGGCACCCCCGGAGCCGGAGCCGGAACTGGAGCCGGGGCGACCGGGGCCGGGGCGACCGGGGCCGGCGCCGGCAGCGCGCGCACGGCCGCGCCGGCCGCCGCGGTCCGTCGGCGCGGCGAGGCGCTGGAGAGCGCCATCTACGGGGCGGCCCTCCAGCAGCTCACCACCGACGGCTACGCCCGGTTGACCATGGAGGGCGTGGCCGCCGCCGCGCAGACCGGCAAGGCCGCCCTCTACCGGCGGTGGTCCTCCAAGGAGGAGCTGGTGATGGACGCGCTGCGGGCCGCCCTGCCGCCGGCCCGGCCGGCCCCGGACACCGGGAGCCTGCGCGGGGACCTCCTGGAGGTGGTGGCCGGGCTGCGCGCCGCGATGTTCAGCGAGCTGGGCGCCGCCGTCCGCGCCATCATGAGCGAGATCGACCACCAGCGCGCCCGGGTCTTCCTGGAGCTGGTGCAGGAGCGGGTGCTCGACCCCACCACCGCGCTGATCGCCGAGGTGCTCGACCGCGGCACCGCCCGGGGCGAGGTCCGCCCCGGGGCGGTCACCCCGCTGGTCACCGACGCGGTGCCGGCCCTGATGCTGTACCGGATCAAGCTGTGCGGCGGGGGCGCCGTGGAGCTGGACCCGGCGGAGATCGTCGACGAGGTGCTGCTGCCGATCGTCCGCCGGTGACTCCGGGCGGCCCCTCCGGGCGTCCGGAGCCACCGGGGCGCGGGTGTCAGGCCCCGCTGTGGCGCAGCATGTCCTCGCGCTCGACGACCTTGACGCGCTCGCGGTCCTCGGCCTGTCCGAGCTCCCGCTCGTGGGCGTCGAGCTGCTTCCAGCCGTCCCAGGTGGTGTAGCGGACCCCGCGGGCGCGCAGGTGCTCCTCGATCGCCGCCGGGTCGGGCTCGGTGGCGCCGGGCAGCCGGCCGGTGGCGTGGTCCTCCAGCAGGCAGGCGATGGTCTCGTTGGCGTCGCCCTTGGTGTGGCCGATCAGGCCGACCGGGCCGCGCTTGATCCAGCCGGTGACGTAGACGGCGGTGACGTGCGAGCCGTCGCCGTCCAGGACGCGGCCGGCCTGGTGCGGGACGGTGCCGGAGACCGGGTCGAAGGGCAGCTTGGGCAGCTCGTCGGAGTAGTAGCCGACGGCGCGGTAGACCGACTGGACGTCCCAGTCGGTGTGCCGGCCGGTGCCGCGCACGTTGCCGGTGCCGTCGAGCTCGGTGCGCTCGGTCCGCAGGCCGACGACCTTGCCGTCCTCGCCGAGGACCTCGACCGGGGACTCGAAGAAGTGCAGGTAGACCCGGTGGGGGCGGTCGCCGACGTCGCGGATCGCCCAGTTCTCGACGGTGGCGGCGACCAGGTCGACGTGCTTGACGGCGCGGCGCTCGGCGATCGAGCCCTCGTCGTACTCGATGTCCTCGGGGTTGACGATGACCTCGATGGTGGGCGAGTGGTCCAGCTCGCGCAGCTCCATCGGGCTGAACTTGGCCTGGGCCGGGCCGCGGCGGCCGAACACGTGGACCTCGACGGCGCGGTTGCCCTTGAGGCCCTCGTACACGTTCGGGGGGATCTCGGTGGGCAGCAGCTCGTCCGCGGTCTTGGCGAGGATCCGGGCGACGTCCAGGGCGACGTTGCCGACGCCGAGGACGGCGACCTTCTCGGCCTCCAGCGGCCAGGTGCGCGGCACGTCCGGGTGGCCGTCGTACCAGGAGACGAAGTCCGCGGCGCCGTAGGAGCCGTCCAGGTCGATGCCCGGCAGGTCGAGCGAGCGGTCGGCCATCGCGCCGGTGGAGAAGACCACGGCGTCGTAGTGGCGGTGCAGGTCGTCCAGGGTGAGGTCGGTCGGGTAGTCGACGTTGCCGAACAGACGGACCTGGGGCTTGTCGAGGACCTGGTGCAGGGCGGTGACGATGCCCTTGATCCGCGGGTGGTCGGGGGCCACGCCGTAGCGGATCAGGCCGAACGGGGCCGGCATCCGCTCGAACAGGTCGATCGAGACGCCGGGCGCCTTCGCGGCGTCGGACTTGAGCAGGGCGTCGGCGGCGTAGATCCCGGCGGGGCCGGCTCCGACGATGGCGACTCGGATCGAGCGGGTCATGCGGGTGAAACCTCCGGGCGGACGGAGCGGGCGGCCCAGGCCTAATGGTCTGGACCCTTGCAGCCAACCCGCTGGTCGCGCGGAGGTGTAGGCGGTGTCGATCTATGACCTCATAGAGCCGAGCTATGGCCGGCCCGGGAACTTTCCGGGCCGGCCGGACGTCAGCTGCCGTCGGCCGGGGCGGCGGGCTCGGCCTCGCGCGCCTGCGGCGGGACGGCCGGTGCGGGGGCCGTCGGGGCTCCGCCGGTGAGCCCGTTCGCGGAGGCCTCGAAGAACCGCAGCATCTCCACCGGGAACGGCAGCACCAGCGTCGAGTTCTTCTCCGCCGCCACCTCGACCACCGTCTGCAGCATGCGCAGTTGGAGGGCCGCCGGCGTCTCGGACATCCTGGCCGCCGCCTCGGCGAGCTTGGCGGCGGCCTGGAACTCGCCGTCCGCGGTGATGATACGGGCCCGGCGCTCCCGGTCCGCCTCGGCCTGGCGGGCCATCGAGCGCTTCATCGAGTCGGGCAGGCTGACGTCCTTGATCTCCACCCGGTCGATGTGCACGCCCCAGCCCGACGCCGGGCTCTCCAGCATGACCTCCAGGTCGTGGTGGAGGTGCTCCCGGCCGGACAGCAGGTCGTCCAGCTCGCTCTTGCCGATGATCGAGCGCAGCGAGGTCTGGGCGACCTGCAGCATGGCGAAGTTGTAGTTCTGCACGTCCACGGTGGCCCTGATCGGCTCGATCACGCGGAAGTACAGCACCGCGTCCACGCTCACCGACACGTTGTCCTTGGTGATGCCCTCCTGGGTGGGCACCGGCATGGTGATCACCTGGACGTTCACCTTGCGCATCTTGTCGAGCACCGGCACCAGCAGCGTCAGGCCCGGCTCGCGGACCGTCCCGCGCACCCGGCCGAGCCGGAACACCACACCGCGCTCGTACTGCTGGACCACCCGCACACCGGTCGTCAGCAAGAAGAGGACGACCACGGCGACGATCACGAGTGCTGCCACGCCAGTTCCACCTGCTCCCCGTCGCGGTGCGGCCGGGCCGGGTCCGGTGTGGCCCTGTCGCCGGGCGCTCGCCGCGCGCAGCACAGTATGCGCCCGGCCGGGCGGCACGGTAAGGGCCGTGCAGGGATCTTGACGGTGAGTTGACGATCCGCGGAAGTATCTGCGGCGGCATCTGCGGTGGTCTCTGCGGTGGCCGCGGCACCTGCGGCGGCGCCCGGTCGGCCGGCGCGGGTGGCTCAGGCGCGGAAGGCGTTCGCGTGCTCGCCCGTTGTTCCCGTTGTTCCCCGTTGTGCGAAACGGACTTGAGCCAGCGTCAGGGGGACGGTCGCAGGCGGCGGGTGGGCGATCAAGGTCGGGCCCCCGGCGCCCGCCGGTGGGGCACCCCGACACGCACGGGGCCCTGCCGTTCCTCGACTCGGGCTGGGCCGGACGCTTGGATGGATCCGGCCTGGTCACCGCCCGGACACCGGTCCGGGCACTCCCCTTGGCGAGCCGAGGAGCCACCACCGTGAACGACACCCCCGATCCCGACCCCACCGCAGTGGCCCGCCGGATCGCCGAGCGCCTCGGGCAACTCGGCCTCACCGAGGACGCCCTGGCCCAGCGGGCCGCGATGGCCCCGCAGTACCTGCGCCACCTGCTCGAAGCCGGCCCCACCTTCGACCCCGGCGGCTTCGTCCGGATCGCCGCCGTCCTCGGCACCAGCCGGGAGGAACTCGTGGCCGGCCGCGCGGACGCCCCGCCCGGCCACGAAGGGCCCGGCCCGCGGCCCCGCCTGCTCGACCTCACCGACGCCGAGTGCTGGGAGCTGGTCGGCACCCACGGGATCGGCCGGATCGCCCTGCCGGTGCGCCCGGGCCCGGCGGTCTACCCCGTCAACTACGTGGTCGACCAGGCCTCCTTCGCCTACCGCACCGGCGAACGCACCGCCACCGCCCCGGACCCGGGGGCACAGGTGTCCTTCCAGGTCGACCGCATCGACGAGTACCTGGGGCGCGGCTGGAGCGTGCTCGCCCTCGGCACGGCGGAGTACGTCGACGACCCGGCGGAGCTGCACCGCCTGGACGGCCTGCCGGGGGCGGCCCCCTGGGCCGGCGGCGACCGGCCCCGCTGGGTCCGGATCCGCCCGGCCGAGATCAGCGGCCGACGGCTCGTCACCGGTTGAGCGCCGCGCCCGCCCGCCTGTTCGGCAAGTTCCGTATCGGCGAGGCGAGTTGGCGGCCGGTCCGCGGTGGGCGGCCGTGGTGGGCGGCCCTGCTGGGCGGCCGCTGAGCGCTGGGGGATACTCCTCGGATGGACGCGACCGCGAGGGACACCTGGACCAACACCACCCACGACTGGGCGGCCGTCGTGGACGCCGACCACCTCGCCGGGATCCGCGCGGGCGCGGCCGGACTGGCGCCGGGCGGGGTGGCGCACCTCGTGCTGGAGGTGCTCGCCTACCCGGGCGACGAGGCGGCCGCGCGCGGCGGCGGCCGGTGCGTGGTCACCCTGCACGCCGACGGCGCGGTCTCGGTCCGCGACGACGGGCGGGGCACCGACACCCGGGTCGACGAGCACGGCGAGGTGGTCAAGAAGCCGGTCATGGCGACCAAGGACCTGCGCTTCTTCGACGACCCCGGGGCGGAGCTGCTCCCGGACGGGCATCCGCGCCGGGGCATGTCCGTGGTCGCGGCGCTCAGCACCCGGCTGCTGCACACCAACCGCCGGCTCAACGGCGCCTGGACGCAGCGCTATGAGCACGGCCTCCCGGTCACCGGCCTCGACCCGATCGAGCCCGACGGCACCACCGGCACCTGCGTGACCTTCCACCCGGACGCCGCGTTGCTCCCGCAGGACACCCTCGACGCGGAGCGGCTGGCCCGGTGGGCGGCGCACTGGCCGGCCCTGGAGGTCACGGTCGAGTACGGCCCGGCGGCGCCCGACGGGCCGGCGGGCAGCCCGGACGGCGAGGCTGCGGCCGCGTCCCGGGGCGGCGGCCGGAGTGCCGAGGCCGCCTTGTAGCGAGCCGTAGCTGCGGCTACGCTCACCGCCATGAAGCAGCTGAACGTCCGACTGGACGACGCCGTGCACGAGGCCCTGGAGCAGCGCGCGGAGGCCGCCGGGATGAGCCTGCCCGACTACGCGCGCAAGGTGCTGGCGGAGGAGGCGGACGAGCGGCGCGAGCGCTTCCTGACCGCCGCCGCCCACTTCGCGCAGGCCTGGGGGCCCGCGTTCGAGGAGGAGTTCGGGCCGTACCCGCACAGCACCCGCGACGCCACGGCGGACGCCGCGTGATCCTGCGGATCGACCGGGTCTGGCTGCTCGACATCGCGCACCAGTTCCTGCCGAGCGACCCGGACGTCACCGACTACGGCACCCTGGCCGCGGCCGTGGCCCGGCACGCCGACGAGGTGATGGAGGTGCCGGTCTACGGCGCCGTGCACCAGCGCGCGGCCGCCCTGATGCACCAGCTGATCCGGGTCCCGGCCCTGGAGTCCGCCAACGAGCACTTCGCCGCCGTGGTCGCCGCCTCCTACCTGAGCGCCTCCGGCGTCATCGTCACGGCCGACTCCAAGCAGGCCGTCGAGCTGGCCGCCCGGATCCGCGCCGGGAACGCCGACGTCCGGGAGACCGCGGCCGCGATCCGCACCTGGTTCCACTGAGCCCGGGGGAGTGGGGCGGGCGCTGCCGCCGGATTTCGACGGCGAATGACCGATTTGGGATCACGGTTCGGTGACCTTCCGTCCGTTGGCGCCTCCATGGCCCGTTCCTGGTGTTCGAGGGGCGATAGGTTTCGCCAGCCCACTTTCTTGATCACCACGGGGGATCCACCATTTCCGCTCAGTCTGCCGAGCTGCCCGACGCCGCTGCGCCCGTTGCGCCCGTTGCGCCCGCTGTGCCTGCTGCGCCCGCCGCACCCGCCGAGAGCGCCGTGCCCGCCGAGAGTGCGGGTTACGGCGAGGGGCAGCTCACCTGCACCGTCTGCGGCTCCGTCCCGGCCGTGGACGCCACGATCCGCGGGCACCAGGGCTTCATCGTCGTCCTGCGCTACCTCAAGCGCCGGGGCCCGTACTGCCGCGACTGCGGCATCGCCACGCACCGGGAGATGACCTCCGACAGCCTCTGGCAGGGCTGGTGGGGCATCCCGTCGATGATCATCAACCCGATCGTCATGCTGTTCAACATCCCGCAGCGCTCGAAGATCAACAAGCTCGCGGAGCCGCTGCCCGGTGCCCCCGGCACGCCGATGGACCCGGGCAAGCCGGTCTACCTGCGGCCCGCGATCGTCGGCGTGCTCATCCCCGCCGTCCTGATCGCGCTGCTCTTCGTGCTGTTGAAGGACGACCCCGAGTTCGCCAAGGCCGGCGACTGCGTCCACAACAGCAGCGTGCTCGCCATGTCCGGCCTGAACGACGACAACCCGGACCTCAAGGTGGTCCCCTGCTCCGACCCGCAGGCCGACGCCCGCGTCGTCGGTCGGGCGGACAACTCCACCGACGGCGAGACGGAGTGCCGGAAGTACCCCGACGCCGACAGCTACTTCACCTACAAGCGGGGCAGCGACAAGTACCTGCTGTGCCTCCAGAGCCTCAAGCCGAGGCCGAAGCTGACCTTCGCCCCGTAGCCCACGCCCTGGTTCACTCCGCACCGCCGCTCTCCCACCGGCCCCGGCCCGTGGGAGAGCGGCGGTGCGTGCTCTGGCGTCGCGGGCCTGGCCTGATCCACAAGACACGACCTAGCCGCAGGGGCGGTCGTAGGGGGTGCCGGGGAAGTACTGCTTCCACTGGTCCGGGGTGATGGTGGCGCCCGCGAGGTCGCAGAGGTGGCGGGTGAGGTGGTCGATGTCGGGGTCGAGGAGGGTGACCCGGGCCGGGTCGTCGTCTCCTGAGGCTTCGGCGATCAGGAGGCTCCTCCCGTCGGGGCTGAACCCGATGGCGTGGACGTAGTGCTTGGGGTTCTGCACGGCGATCTCGGTCGGGGCGTGCGGGTCGCTGACCTGCCAGAGGTGGATCTGCCCGCCGTTCTCGAGGGTCGAGCGCTCGGCCAGGGCCCTGCTGATGAGCAGCCGGTTGTCCGGGCTGAACTGGAGGTTGAACTGCTTCTGGGCGACGAGGGAGCCGGCCGGCTGCGGGTGGTGGATGTCGGTGACGTCCCACAGGTCGACGGTGTTGTCGTTCGACACCGCGAGGGTGCGCCCGTCGTGGCTGAGGGCGAAGTCGGTGACGGGACCTTCGGGGAGTGCCCCGCGGTCGGGGTGCTGGGGGTCGCCGAGGTCCCAGAGCTGGATGGTCTTGGGGTTGGAGCCGGGGATCCTGGCCAGGGCGATCACGAGCAGGTTCTGGGCCTCGTCCTCCAGGACCATGTTGGTGCCGAGGTCGATCGGTGCGGCGGCCGCCGGATGCGCGGGGTCGCCGAGGTCCCAGACGCTGATCCGGTGGCTGTCCCTCCGGTCCAGGGAGACCAGCTTCCGGTTGACGAGGTGGAGCCCGCCGGGAGGCTGGGGGGACGGGATGCTGGAGAGCTCCTTCGGGGCGCTCGCGTCGGAGGCGTCCCACACGTGGATCCGGCCGTCGCGGCCGTTGGCCACGACCAGTCCGTTCCGGGTGTCCAGGTCCGTCATGAAGTCGAGGTACTCACCGGTGTGGTCCAGGGGCTCGGAGAGCGCGTTGAGGGTGCCGCCCCGACGAGGGTGGTCCGGATCGGAGACGTCCCAGAGCCGGGGGAGCTCGGTGTCGCTGTACGTGAGCAGGGTGCGGTCGTCGACGGCGCGGACCGTTCCCCCGTTCAGGCCCGTCAACGTCCCGGCCGGCCGGGCGTCGTAAGGGCCGTCGGTCCGCCACAGGCGGTACTGCTGGGCGCCGTCGGCGGTTCGCCCGGGCGGTGGGTCGACGGCCCAGGCGAGGGCGCGGTTGTCCCGGGTGAAGTTCCCGTAGGCGCCCGTGTCGGACAGTACGGTGGCCGGTGCCGGGTGCCAGCGCCGGAGTGTCGTGCCGGCGCTGAGCAGGGACGCACCACTGTCGTCGAGCGCGACCGCGTAGACGGCTTCCGAGGTGGGGTAGTCGACGACGCGGACCGGGGAGTGCGGGTCGCGGACGTCCACGGTCTCGGCGTGGCCGGTGAAGTACTCGTCCGAACGGGAGGCCCCGAACGCCAGGGTCCGGCCGTCCGGGGAGAAGGCCAGGGCGGCCACGGTCTGGATGGAGTCGATCGCCACCGGGGCCGAGGTGGCGTAGGAGGCCTGGTTGACGGGGGCGGGTTTGGCCGGGTCGGTGGTGTCCCACAGGCGAACGCCGCGGCCGTTCGCGCCGAGGGCCAGCAGCGGTGCCCGGGGGCTGAACGCCAGGCCGAGCCCGTGGCTGTCGGCGATGCTGCCGGTGAGCGCGGGGTGGGACGGGTCGGCGACGTTCCACAGTTGGACCGTGGTCGAGTCCTCGGACTCGGCGTGCAGGAGGGCGAGCAGCCGCCCGTCCGAGCTGAACGCGCCGGACTGCTGGGTAGCGGTGGCGGTGGGCAGGGCGCCGGCCCGGAGGGGACGACGGGGGTCGGTGAGGTCCCAGAGCGAGGAGCCGGCCTTGCCGAGGACGGTCAGCCGGTGCCCGTCCGGGCTGAGGGCGAGCGCGCCGGAGGTGTCGGGCAGGAGCGCGAGGGCCTCCGGGCGGGTGGGGTCCGTCACGTTCCACAGGCGTACTGACGTGTCCGTGTCCTGGGCAGCGAGCAGTCGGCCGTCCGGGCTGAGCGCGAGGCCCGGACGGTCGCTGCCGGTCCGGATGGTCGAGAGGGCTTTCGTCTCCCGGGGGTCCGAGAGGTCCCAGAGCCGGACGCTCCGGTCACTGCCGGTGCTGGCCAGCAGGTGCCGTTCGGCACTGTGGGCGAGGTTCCGGGCGGCGCCGGTGTGCTCCGCGACCGGGGTGTAGTACGGCGCCAGCGCCGAGTCCAACAGGCTGCCGCGCGCTTCCGGGGTGTCCGCGATGTGCCGTGCGGACAGGGCGAGTTGGAGCGCCATGGTCGGATCGGTGGTCCGGATCTTCCCGGCGGCCTGGGCACCCACCTTGGAGGCGAGGAGGTCCCGCTGCTCGTTGGCGACCCGGTTCTGCCAGGCCGCCGCGCCGACCCCGGCGACCGCCACCAGCAGCAGCACGGCCAGGACTCCGGCCAGGGCGCGCAGCCGGGTGGTGCGGCGGCGTTCGGCGCGGCGTTCGGCGGCCTGCCGGGCCTGGCCGGCGGCGACGAACTCGCGCGCCACCGGGGTGGTGCCGTGCCGCTGCGCCGACTCCTCGATCCACTGGACGGCGGCGGCCAGCCGGACGCCCCGGTACAGGGCCCCTTCGTCGCGCCCGTCCCGCTCCCAGGCGTCCGCCGCGTCGTGCAGCCGCTGGCGCAGCAGCAGACCGGCCCGGTCGTGCTCGATCCAGTCCCGTAGCTGCTGCCAGGCGCGCAGCACCGCCTCGTGGGCGAGTTCGGCGTGGCCGTCGTCGGCGACGACCAGCCGGGCGCCGACGAGCGCCTGGAGCGCGGCCTGCGCGGCCGGGTCCGTGTCGAGGCCGAGCTCGGCGAGCGGGACCCCGGCGGCGGGTGTCCTCGGCGCCGTCGACCACGTGCACCATGCGCAGCAGGAGCTGCCGGGCGGCCCGCCGCCCGTCGGCGTCCAGCGTGTCGTAGGTGGCCTGTGCGGTCTGGGCGACCGCGCCCCAGATGCCGCCCGAGGCCTGGTAGCCCGCCATGGTCAGCACCCGGCCCGCGCGCTTCTGCCAGGTGGCCAGCAGAGCGTAGGAGAGCAGGGGCAGCGCGGCCCCGGGCCCGCGCGGGCGGTCGCCGCCGGTGCGCAGGTCGCGCAGCAGCAGGTCGACCAGGCCGGGCTCCAGGCTCAGTCCGGCGAGCAGCGCGGGCTTCTCGACGGCGTCGCGCAGTTCGCCGGTCCGCATCGGGCCGACCAGGACCTGGCCGTCCTGCAGTGCCTCCGCCAGCGCCGGGTGGGCCGCGCAGTGGCCGTAGAAGTCGGCGCGCAGCCCCAGCAGCACCACCGCCCGGGGGAGCGCTTCGGGCTCCGCGCCCCGGGCGCAGGAGGCGGCCAGGGCGGCGACGAAGACCTCCCGTTCCCGCTCGTCGGTGCAGGCGGTGAACAGCTCCTCGAACTGGTCCACCAGCAGGACGGGCCGGGTCCCGTCGGTGGGCAGCCGGGCGAGCACCGCCTCCGGCGCGGCCATCAGCTCGGCCCGGATCGTCTCGGGATCGGCGTGCCGGGGCCCGCCCGGTTCGGTCAGCCCGGCCAGGGCGTGGGCGAGCCGTGTCACCGGGTGCTCGCCCGGGGTCAGCACCAGGCGCGGCCAGCGCCAGGCCTGGAGCTCCCCGGGCAGCCCGAGGTCGAGCGCGGGCAGCAGCCCGGCCCGCAGCAGCGAGGACTTCCCGGCGCCGGACGGGCCGACCACCACGAGCGGTCCACCCCCGACGAGCCGCGCGGCCACGCGGGAGACCAGCTTCGCGGTCAGCTCCTCGCGGCCGAAGAAGTACGGGGCGTCCTCCGCGCCGTACGCGGCCAGGCCCCGGTACGGGCAGGCGCCGGGGAGGGGATCGGGCGAGCCGGGACCGGCCGGCGGTTCGTAGGCCGGATTGGGGGCCAGGACGAGTTCGCCGGCCCGCCCCTCGGCCTGGCGGCGCGGCGCCGGGAAGCCCCGGTCGCGGAGCGTGCGGGACAGCGCCCGGTGGACGTCGTCCAGGGTCAGCTGCGGCGGGCCGGTCGGGTCGCCCTCGCGCAGCAGGCGCAGCAGCTCGCCGCTGAACGCGGTGTACGCCGCGCCGGGCGGGGCGAGGGCGAGCTCCTCCGGGGCGGCCGAGGCCAGGACGAAGCCGCCGCCGGGGTGGGTGGCCTCGAAGGCGCGGCCCGCCCGGCCGACGGGCGCGGCCCGGCCGGAGAAGCAGCAGTCCAGGACCAGCACGACCGAGCGGGCCCGGGAGCCGGCCAGCGTCCGGCGCAGGGTGGCGTAGCGCAGCCCCTTGTAGGCGAGGCCGCGGGTGAGGTGGTCGGTGACGCGGGTCGCCAGGTACAGCTCGTTGTCGTCGTCGACCAGGCCGTGGCCGACGTAGTACACGAGCAGCACGGAGTCCGCCGATTCCGCTGCGGCGGTGAGCGCCTCGCCGAGCACGACCGGGTCCTCCGGGTCGAGCACGGTCCGGACGTGCTCGGGGGCGAGGCCGCAGTGGTCGACCAGCGCCCGCTCGACGGCGCGCACGGTGGCGGCCGCGGCCGGGACGTCGGGGAGGACGGAACCGGGGAGGTGGGTGCCGGTCCCGATGACCAGGGCCCGGGCGCCGGGGAGGCCCAGGGGCAGCCTGGTGCCGCTCATCGCCGGGGCGCTCATCAGTGGGTCACTTACTCATCGACTTGTCGTTCAACGGCGGGACGCTCGTCGCTTCGTCGTTCGACGGCGGGAGGCTCGTCGCCGTCCGGGGGCAGGGCGGTCGGCCCGGGGCGCTCGGCCAGCGACGCGCCCACCTCGCGGACGAGGGCGGCGACGCCGTCCGCGTCGAGGCCGTGCACCGCCGTCGCCCGCAGTTCGACCGAGCTGCCGTCCGCGCGGGTCACCTGGACCACCGTCTCGCCGGCCCGGCGCCGGATCCACGCGATCAGCGCGCTGGTCAGGCCGGACACCGCCCCGCCGGCGCCGACGGCGACGGTGAGCACGTCGGCGAGGGTGCCCAGCGAGCCGGGCTGCGGCGGCGCGGCCTCCAGTTCGACCCGGCCGCGCAACTCCTCCTCCGCCCGCAGCCAGGCGAGCAGGGAGGTGGTGGCGCCTCGGTCGGCGTCGGTGACACGGATTCGGAGCGGATCGGCCACGGTCCCCCCAGGGGTCAACGGTGCACGCTGTGTTGACCTAGCGTCACAACAATGAGCGGTCCCGGTCAAACCCCGTGGTCGGGGGCCCGCCGCGCTTGTTCGTGGGACTCCATTGGCCCGAACGGGTGAGAGGCGGGTGAGAAGCGTGCGGGGGACGGGTGGAGTGTCGGGTGGCGGATCCCCGGAGGGGACGCGAGGGTGACTGGCGGGGGACCTCACGAGGAAGAGGAAAGAGCGAGCATGCCCGAAGTCACCACCCCGTACGTGACCGGCACCCCGTGCTGGGTCGATCTGATGGCGAAGGACCAGCAGGCCGCGCTGGACTTCTACCGCGACCTCTTCGGCTGGCAGGGGCAGCCCGGCCCGGCCGAGTTCGGCGGCTACGCCGTCTGCGAGCTCAACGGCAAGGCGGCGGCCGGCATCGGCCCGGCGATGGCCCCCGAGGGCATGCCGGAGCCGCCCACCGTGTGGACCAGCTACCTGGCCACCACCGACGCCCAGGCCACCCAGGACGCCATCGTCGGGGCGGGCGGCACCCTGGTGGCCCCGGTGATGGACGTCGGCCCGCTGGGCCGGATGCTGATCGCCGCCGACCCGCAGGGCGCGGTGTTCGGCGTCTGGCAGCCGGGCGAGTTCCCCGGCGCCAAGGTGGTCAACGAGCCCGGCGCGCTGACCTGGAACGAGCTGCACACCAGCGACGTGCCCGGCGCCACCGCTTTCTACGGCGAGGCCTTCGGCATCGAGATCGAGCCGGCGGAGGGCAACGACCAGTACTGGGAGCAGAAGGTCGGCGGCCGCTCCGTCGGCGGGGTCTCGCTGCTCGCCAACGACCCGCCCGGCACCCCCGCGCACTGGCTGACCTACTTCGCGGTCGACGACGTGGACTCCTGCGCCGACGCCGTGGTCAAGCGCGCCGGCACCGTCCTGGTCCCGCCCTTCGACATGGTGGCCGGCCGGATGACGGTGGTCTCCGACCCGCAGGGCGCGATCTTCTCGATGATCAGGCTCGCCCCGAGGTAGCCACCCCGGCCCTGTCTGCGGCCCGGCGCGAAAACACGGTCGCCGCGGGGGGGGGGGGGGGGTCGAGCGTGGGGGGGGACAGGGAGGAAGGACAACGCGGGGGCCAAAGGGACAGTAGG
>NZ_JBVHYH010000005.1:0-2875 GCF_055569135.1 Kitasatospora sp. NPDC029367 | reverse complement strand
GCCCGCCCGCTGGGCCGCCGCCCTGCGTTAGTTGGCTCGCAACACCCCCCCCCCCCCCCGGCCTCCCGGGCGGGCGGGGCGCGTCACCGTCCGGGCGTGACCGGGACGGACGACCAGCGCGGCGCCCGGGGGCCGGTCAGGCGGTGGCGGGGCCGAACCAGCGGGCGAGTGCCCCGTCCAGAGTCGGCTGGTCCTGGCCGAGCCAGGCCACGTATCCGTCCGGGCGGAGCAGGACGGCAGGGGCGTCGAAGTCCTCGGCGGGGTCGGTGACGTGGTCGACGCGGTCGGACCAGCCGGCCACCGAGAGGGCGCCCCCGGTGGCGTCGAGCAGCAGGGCCCGTCCGCCGTGCATCCGCTCGTACAGGCGACCGCTCTTCAACCGGAGGTCCCGCAGCCGCCGTCCGAGCAGCTCGGGACCCTCGCCGAAGTCGTAGCGGACACCGACGCCGAAGACCAGCTCGGTCATGTAGCGGTTCACCTCCTCGAAGTCCATCAGCGTGGAGAGCAGCTCCCGCAGCGCGACCGCACCTGGCTCGGAGCCCAGCAGCGTCATCTGGGCCCGGGTGTTGGCCAGCACCCGGGCGCCCACCGGGTGGCGCTCGGCGTGGTAGCTGTCCAGGAGGCCCTCGGGCGCCCGGCCGTGGACGGCCGTGGCGAGCTTCCAGCCGAGGTTGTAGGCGTCCTGGATGCCGAGGTTGAGGCCCTGCCCGCCGGTGGGCGGGTGGATGTGCGCCGCGTCGCCGGCCAGGAAGGCCCGGCCGACCCGGTAGCGCTCGGCCTGCCGGGTCGCGTCGCCGAAGCGGGAGAGCCAGCGGGGCGAGTGCGCACCGAGGTCGGTGCCGGCGATGGCGCGCAGCTGCTGCCGGAACTCCTCCAGGGAGGGGCCGTCGGCGCGGTCCTCGGCGACGTCCGGGGCGGGCACGATCACCCGGTAGAGCCCCTCGCCCCGGGGGACGGCGCCGAAGCGCAGCTCGGTTCGGCGGACCCGGGCGACCACCTCCTCGACGGTCGCCGGATCCTCGGCCAGCGACAGCTCGGCGAGCAGGGTGTCCACCCGGGACGGCTCACCGGGGAAGGCGACACCGAGCCGGCGGCGCACCGTGCTGCGGCCGCCGTCGCAGCCGACCAGGTAGCGCGAGCGCAGCCGGGTGCCGTCCGCCAGTTCGACCGTGACCCCGTCCTCGTCCTGGTCGAGCCCGGCCACCTCCTGGCCGCGCCGGACCTCCGCGCCGAGCTCGGCGGCGTACGCGCCGAGCAGCCGCTCGGTGACCGGCTGCTCGACGGACAGGCCGTAATCGTGGGCGGTGTCCATGGTCTCCGGCCACGGCTTGTGGATGTGGCCGAAGAAGCCGCCGACCCGGAACTTGCGGCCCTCCGCGAGGAACCGGTCCAGCAGCCCGCGCTGGTCCATCATCTCCACGCTGCGCACGTGCAGGCCCTGGCCCCGGGACTCCGGGGTCGGCTCGGTCAGCCGCTCCAGGACGACCACCCGGACGCCTTGCAGCCGCAGTTCGATCGCCAGCATGAGGCCGGTCGGCCCACCGCCGACCACGATCACGTCGATCATCGGAACAATCCCCCAGTGAGTGTCGAACGAGGCCGGACGTTCGGACAATGGCCCGCGTACGGTGCGAACCGTACGAATCGCCAGGTTCCGGCCTCGGTCGACGATTGTGCGCCCCGAGGGGGGCCTTGCCGCAAGGCCCCCCGTGCGCGGTACCTTGACAGTGGCGGGGAGGCTCTGACCTCCCCGCCTTCGCTGTCCACGGGAGCCCGCGGCACCCGCCGGACGTTGCCGGGCGCCGCGGGGCGGTCGACTGCGTCCGGGTCAGTCGGCCAGGGCGCGGCGCAGGACGGCGCCGAGTTCGGCGTGCTGGCGCTGGGAGATGTCGGCGGACACGATCGCGTGCGAGCCGTGGAAGGTGCCCGGCCACTGGTGCACCTCGACGGAGACGCCCGCCTGGAGCAGGCGCAGCGCGTAGCCGAGGTCCTCGTCGCGGTTGGGGCAGTACTCGGCGGTGGCGATGTAGGCCGGTGGCAGGCCGGTGAGGTCGGCGGCGCGGGCCGGGGCCGCGTACGGGGTGGCGGCCCGGCCTCCGAGGTAGTGCCGCCAGGCGTCGATGGCCTTGGCGCGGTCGAACCAGGGCGTGTCGGTGAAGTTCCGCGCCGACCAGGTGTCGTGCCGGTCGTCCAGGCCGGGCTGGTTGAGCAGTTGGAAGCGGATCGCCGGCCCCTGCTCGTCGCGCGCCCGCAGGGCGAGCCCTGCCGCGATCCCGGCGCCGGCGCTGTGGCCGCCGACCGCGATCCGGTCCGGGGCGACGCCGAGCTCCGCCGCGTGGTCGACCGTCCAGCGCAGGACGGCGTGGGCGTCGTCCAGAGCGGCCGGGTACGGGTGCTCGGGCGCCAGCCGGTAGCCCACCGAGACCACCACCGCGCCGGAGCCGACCGCGAGCCGGGCCGCCCACGGGTGCTCGGTCTCCACGGTGCCCATGACGAATCCGCCGCCGTGCAGCCAGACGACCGCTCCCCGAGCCCCGGCGGGCCGGTAGATCCGGACCGGGACCGGGGGATCGGCCGGCACCGTACGGTCCTCGACAACCATGTCCCCGAGGTCGGGGACCGGTACGGAGGCGGCGAGTTCGGCGAGTTGCCTGCGGGAGTCGGCCGGGGAGGAGAGGTCGGACTTCGGGAACAGCGGGACGAAGGCTTCGAGTTCGGGATCCATGCCGATCATCCTGGCGGCTGCCCGGGGGCCGGTCATCCGCCGTCCGTCGCGGCTCACGCCGCCGCCAGGGAGTGAGCCGTGGAGGGGGAGGGGGGTGGGCGCCACCCTCCCTGTGTGGTGGGGGGGGTGGGGGGGGGGGTGTTGGGGGTT